>JAPLFR010000001.1:0-300000 GCA_026390575.1 Ignavibacteriales bacterium | reverse complement strand
GCAGCACCTGATTTTTTAGAATTTCAAATGTTGATGCTTTATCTGCTTCGCGCACTTGCAGCTTCGGAATATTGCGTCCTGACTTCAACAGCGTTCCATCTGTTGTCTTCGTCAATAACAATGTTTTTTGTTTATCTATGGAAAGAGCTTTGAGTATCGCTGACATTTTTTTTGTCTTTACTTCATCAAATTGAAAATCTTCCACTACCTTGACGGCTCCATCTTTTGCTTTATAGCTCAGAGCGGACTTACGCGCAAGCTTGCGAACCTTTGCGGGAAGTTTGACCACATAATCATGCGGAGTTGGTCCAAAAATCGAACCGCCACCTATCCACAACGGTGAACGAGTCGTTCCTGCGCGCGCGCGGCCTGTTTTTTTCTGCTTAAACGGTTTCCGACCACCGCCGCTTACTTCACTGCGTGTTTTTACTTTGTGTGTGCCTTGACGCTGATTTGCCTGAATACTGCGCACAGCCTGATAGATGACGTGGTCATTTGGCTCGATCTCGAAAATATTCGCATCCAGCTCAATCTTCTCGCCGCTGAGCGTGCCATCTATATTATAGACATCAACCTGCATGGTACTTTTTCCTTACGAGGAAACCCTTAATTATGCTTCTTTTCAATTTCCAAATATCCATTGATCGCACCTGGAACCGAGCCGCGAATAATGAGAATATTGGACTCCGGTATCACCTTGACAACTTTTAGATTCTTTATTGTGACTCGTTCAAATCCCATACGCCCACCCATACGCATACCTTTAAAAACACGCGATGGATAGGAACTTCCGCCGATAGATCCGGGAGCACGTACACGATCTGATGCGCCGTGTGTTGTCATGCCGACACCACCGAAATGATGACGTTTCACAACACCTTGAAATCCGCGACCCTTTGATTTTCCACTCACGTCAACAATATCACCAGGGGAGAACATATCAACCTTCACTTCGTCGCCTGTTTTCATTGAAGCTCCATTCGCTCCTCTGAATTCACGCATCAAACGCAGCGCTTTTGTTGCTGCCTTTGCAAAATGTCCCTTTAATGGCTTGTTGACAAGGCGGTCTTTCTTTTCATCAAAACCAAGCTGAATTGCATCATAGCCATCCTTCGCTTGTGTTCTGACCTGGGTGACGTAGCACGGACCCGCTTCGATAACGGTGCAAGGAACTGCTTCACCATTCTCATCGAAGAGACTTGTCATTCCAATTTTTTTTCCTAAAATGCCACTCACTGTTTCTACTCCTTTGCGCTTCAGCGCATGAGCCTTTGTCTCTATAATCTCAAGTAAGAGCTTTTACAAATTATCGTTGCTCTCACCACACATTCAATTCATTCAAGCACATTTTGAAAAAAACTATACTTTAATCTCGACATCGACGCCTGCTGGAAGTTCTAACTTCATCAGCGAATCGACAGTACGGCTTGTCGAATTGAGAATATCAATCAATCTCTTGTGCGACCGTGTCTCGAACTGTTCTCGAGATTTCTTATCGACGTGCGGAGAACGATTAACCGTATAGACACTTCGTTTCGTCGGCAACGGAATCGGGCCAGAGACGATAGCACCTGTCGACTTCACCGTTTTAATAATTTTCTCTGCAGACTTGTCGATCAAATTGTGATCGAATGACTTCAGCTTTATTCTAATTTTTTGTCCAGCCAAGGAAAACTCCTTAGACTACTCTCCGCTCTCGAGTTACCCCCGAGAGCGGAATAATCGATAAGTTACTTTATGATCTTTGTAATAACGCCAGCACCAACCGTGCGTCCACCTTCGCGAACTGCGAACCTCTGTCCTTCTTCCATCGCGATGGGAGAAATCAGTTCAATGTTAATAGCGTCAAGGTTATCACCCGGCATAACCATCTCAACTCCGGCTGGCAACTCTGCAACACCGGTAACGTCTGTTGTTCGGAAATAGAATTGAGGACGATACCCGGTCAAGAACGGTGTGTGACGTCCGCCTTCTTCTTTCTTTAAAACGTAAATCTGTGCAGTGAATTTTGTGTGCGGAGTAATCGTTCCCGGCTTTGCAACGACCATGCCACGCTCAAGTTCATCTTTTTCAATACCGCGCATCAACAGACCTGCGTTATCACCCGCAACCACTTCGTCCAATTCCTTGCGGAACATTTCGGCACCGGTAATAACTGTCTTTTTATGCATGCCGAGACCAACGACTTCTACTTCATCGCCGACCTTTGCTTTACCACGTTCTACACGACCTGTTCCGACCGTGCCGCGACCAGTAATGGAAAACACATCTTCGATCGGCATTAAGAACGGACGTTCTGAATCACGTTTCGGCAATGTAATGTAGCTATCAACTGCATCCATCAATTCCATAATACACTTGAACGCAGGATCATCAGCCTTCACATCCGGCCGAAGAGCTGCTTCCATCGCTTTCAAAGCAGAACCACGGATGATAGGAATTTCATCACCAGGAAAATCGTTCTTCTTTAATAAATCACGGACTTCGAGTTCGACAAGATCCAAGAGTTCCGGATCGTCAACTGCATCCACCTTATTCATGAACACCAGCATCTTCGGTACATTCACCTGGTGAGCAAGCAAAATATGTTCACGGGTTTGCGGCATAGGACCATCTGTTGCAGCAACGACTAATATAGCACCATCCATCTGTGCGGCACCGGTGATCATATTTTTAATATAATCGGCGTGACCCGGACAGTCGACGTGAGCATAATGGCGTTTCTCTGTGGAATATTCAACGTGCGCCGTATTAATCGTTATACCGCGCGCTTTTTCTTCTGGAGCATTGTCAATTGAATCAAATGTTCGAATCTGGGAGAGACCCTTCTTGGCAAGCACCATAGTGATGGCAGCCGTCAGAGTGGTCTTTCCGTGGTCAACGTGGCCGATCGTGCCGACGTTCACGTGCGGCTTGCTACGGTCAAATTTTTCCTTTGCCATGTGTTGATCTCCTTTTAATTAAATAAATGTGCTGATTGAATAAAAACCTTACGCGGCTGCATTACTTTTTCCGCGAACTTTTTCCACAATTTCTTCCGCAATATTCTTTGGTACAGGTTCATAGTGTGAAAACTGCATTGTATAAAGCGACCTGCCTTGTGTCATCGAACGCAGTTGCGTCGCATAGCCAAACATTTCTGATAACGGTACATGCGCTTTTATCACCTGCGCATCTTTTCGCGGAGTCATTCCTTCTATCTTACCGCGGCGAGAATTAAGATCGCCCATGACATCGCCAAGGTATTCTTCGGGAGTCACAACCTCAACTGCCATTACTGGTTCAAGCAATACCGGTCCGGCTTTTTTTGCTCCAGATTGAAACGCCATGGAACCAGCAATTTTAAATGCCATTTCTGATGAGTCAACTGCATGGAACGATCCGTCGAACAATCGTACCTTAATATCTTCCATGGGATATCCGGCAAGCACTCCGTTTCGCATTGCCTCAATAATACCCTGTTCGGTTGGTTTAATATATTCTTTTGGAACCGCACCACCGACAATATCATTTTCAAACTCAAAGCCCTTGCCTTTTTCATTCGGCTCAACGTCAATCCACACATGTCCAAACTGACCACGACCGCCCGATTGGCGAACGAATTTGCCTTCTGCTGTTACTTTCTTCGTAATCGTTTCTTTATACGCAACCTGCGGCTTTCCAACATTTGCTTCTACCTTGAACTCACGCCGCATCCGATCTATAATAATTTCCAGATGTAATTCACCCATACCGCTGATAATTGTTTGTCCTGTTTCTTCATTGGTAGAGATTCGAAATGTAGGATCTTCCTCTGCGAGACGCTGCATTGCCTCACCCATCTTTTCCAAATCAACTTTTGTTTTCGGCTCAATAGCAACATCGATGACAGGATCAGGAAATTCCATCCGCTCAAGAATAATAGGATCCTCTTCAGTCGAAAGCGTATCACCTGTGCGAGTATTTTTTAAACCAATTGCTGCTACAATATCACCTGCGTAAGCTTCTTGCACTTCTTCACGATGATTCGCATGCATTCGAAGAATACGGGCAATGCGTTCTTTTCGATCTGTAATAATATTATGCACATAGGAACCAGCAGAAAGCGTTCCAGAATAAACCCGGAAATATGTCAATCTGCCGACAAAAGGATCACTCATAATTTTAAACGCTAACGCTGTGAACGGTCCATCATCGCTTATCTTCCGGATAACATCATCATGTTTGTGAGGATGGTGTCCATGAATCTCACCGTTGTTAATATCTTTGGGTGACGGTAAGAAATCAACAACTGCGTCCATCAGATCTTGTACGCCTTTGTTTTTAAAGGAAGAGCCACAGAGAACTGGAATAATTCCGCCTTTGAGTGTAGAACGCCTTAAAACCTCTATAACCTCTGCTGGAGAAATTTCTTTCCCGTTCAGATATTTTTCGAGCAATGTATCATCTTCATCAGCAACCGCTTCAAGCATCTTTATTCGATATTCATTTGCCTTGGGTCTGAGTTTTACCGGAATGTCAATTTCATCCCATGTAGCCCCTTGCGTCTCTTCATGATACATCCTGGCTTTCATTGTAATCAAATCGATGATACCCGCAAACATATCACCTTCACCAACAGGCAATTGAATTGGTACCGCATTTGCTTTGAGACGCGATTTCATCATTTCTATGACAGCAAGAAAATCTGCACCAGCTCTGTCCATTTTATTGACAAATGCTATTCGAGGCACACCATACTTATCGGCTTGACGCCAGACTGTTTCAGATTGTGGCTCTACACCGCCAACCGAACAGAACAAAGCAACAGCGCCATCGAGCACGCGAAGCGAACGCTCGACTTCAATCGTAAAATCAACATGGCCCGGTGTATCAATGATATTAATTTGATTGTCGCGCCAGAAACATGTTGTCGCTGCACTAGTAATCGTAATACCCCGTTCCTTCTCCTGCTCCATCCAATCCATCGTTGCAGCACCGTCATGGACTTCACCAATACGATGCAATCGACCAGTATAGAACAAAATACGTTCTGTCGTAGTCGTCTTACCAGCATCAATATGTGCCATGATGCCAATATTTCTAGTTTTTTCTAAAGAATACTCACGAGGCATAAATAACTACACACTCCAACCCACAGACTTCATTATTCAAGACTGGGTGGATGAAATACAGCTATGGAAAAAAATTACCACCTAAAATGCGCAAAAGCTTTATTGGCTTCGGCCATACGGTGTACATCATCTTTTTTCTTCACCGCACCACCTTCACCTGAAGATGCAGCAAGCAACTCTGCTGCAAGCTTTTGTGACATTGATTTATCCGAGCGTTCTTGGGCATAAGTAATAAGCCAACGAATTGCAAGAGCGGTTCGTCGCTCGAGACGAACTTCTGTAGGAACCTGATAGGTCGCACCACCAACTCTTCGTGCTCTAACTTCAATCAGCGGAGACGCGTTGTCTACCGCTTTTTTAAATACTTCTAAAGGATTCTTTTCAGTCTTTTGTCCAATTTGATCAAGCGCGCTATAGACAATATTACGCGCGATATTCTTTTTCCCATCCTTCAAAACACTGTTCACGAAACGGGAAATAAGTTCATCACCGAACTTTGGATCTGGCGTTACACGCCGTCGTATGGCTCTTTTTTTTCTCATCGGTTAGTACATTACTGCTTAGGTTTCTTAGCTCCGTATTTTGAACGTCCTTGCTTTCGATCCTGCACACCTTGCGTATCCAGAGTGCCACGGATAATGTGGTAACGCACTCCGGGCAAATCCTTCACTCTTCCACCGCGAATAAGAACGATTGAATGTTCCTGAAGGTTGTGTCCCTCACCAGGAATATATGCCGTTACTTCAATTCCATTTGTCAAACGAACACGAGCAACCTTACGTAAAGCTGAATTAGGTTTCTTTGGCGTTGTTGTATACACACGTGTACACACGCCTCTTTTTTGAGGGTTGCCACCGAGAGCAGGCGATTTGCTTTTCCACAGCACCCTCTCTCGACTATCTTTAATAAGTTGATTAACTGTTGGCAATTCTCACTCTCCAAAATTTCCTGATTCTACGTCGATTAAAAGTTATTTAATATAATGTTTTTTATTTTAGAAGTCAACGCAAATCATTTCTTATGGTGAAAAATTATTCTGCTAATTTTACTTTCCGCTTGATTTTCTTTGTTTCAACTTCGGATACAATTGTCTCTTCCGACATCTCCTCAGATGCTTCTGCAACAACCGGCTCAGGTGCTGAAACAACGATATCTTTGAACTTCTTCTGTCCTGTTCCTGCAGGAATGAGGTGGCCCATAATAACATTTTCTTTCAGACCAAGAAGATGATCAATTTTTCCTTCTATCGCTGCATCCGTTAACACTTTCGTTGTTTCCTGGAACGATGCGGCTGAAATAAAGCTTTCCGTTGTCAACGATGCTTGTGTAATACCGAGAAGAATTGGATCCGACGTAGCTTGTAATGCATCACGGAACTCAGCAACCTTCTTCGACTTCTTCTTGAGATCTGTATTCATCTCACGCACAGTTCTCTTCACAACTGATTGGCCGACCTTTAACTTCGCATCGCCTTTGCCGATCACAATGACCTTGTCTGTAAGGTTTTCATTTTCGTCGTTTAGGAGGTTCTTATCGATATGATCGCCTTCAAGATATTTCGTATCACCCTGATCTGCGATTCGAACCTTCTGCATCATTTGCCGCACGATCACTTCGATATGTTTATCGTTAATTTTCACACCTTGCATACGATACACTTCTTGAATTTCGTTTACAAGGTATTCCTGCACTGCAGTTGTTCCCTTAATCCGCAAAATGTCGTGCGGATCAATCGAGCCGGCTGACAAGCGTTCGCCTGCACGAATGAGATCTCCATCTTGAACTAACAGATGCTTACCCAATGGAACGAGATAGGTACGTTTATCTTTGCCATCAGGACTTTCGATGAATACTTCCCGCGAACCGCGTTTCGGTTGACCAATAGATATCGTTCCATCAATTTCACCGACGACAGCCGGATCGTTCGGATGCCGAGCTTCAAAAAGTTCAGTGACACGCGGCAAGCCGCCGGTGATGTCACGTGTCTTACCGATGTCGCGCGGAATTTTTACGAGAATTGCCCCAGGTTGAATTACTTCACCATCATCAACATTCAAATGTGCCCGTGTCGGAATTGGGTATGATGAAACCTTGTTTCCCTTTTTATTGATAATTGCAATCCCAGGGATAAGACTCTTTTCACGGCTATCGATAACAACTTTTTGAATGTGTCCCGTCTGCTCATCCGGCTCTTCACGATACGTCAGGTTCTCTTTCATATCGATATACTCAACCGTTCCGCCATGTTCCGAAACAATAACCGCATTGTACGGATCCCATTCGTAGACGAGTTCGCCTTTTGTAACCTTTGCACCATCCCGCAGCAATAATGTAGCACCATAGGGTACATCGTATTTCGTGAGCATGCGGTTGTCATTGTCTAACACATTAATCACTCCGCTTCTGCCAGAGACCATCAAGCGAGTCATATCTTCTTTTGTGAACTCGAGGAATTTAATTCCGTCATATTTCACATGTCCATCAAACTTAGAAATGATCTGCGATTGCGCTGCTATAAGACTTGCTGTGCCTCCTGTATGGAATGTACGTAATGTCAACTGCGTACCAGGTTCGCCAATGGATTGTGCCGCAATAACACCAACCGCCATTCCCGGTTCCACAAGATTTCCTGTCGTGAGATCACGGCCATAACATTTTGCACACACACCGCGACGCGAGTCGCAGGTGAGCACGGAGCGAATGATGACTGTTTCTATAGACGTTTCAGTAATTTGCTGTGATTTTTCTTCATCGATAAGTTCACCGCCGTGCACAATCACTTCTTTTGAAATCGGATCTACAATATCTTGCAGCGAGACACGACCAAGAATGCGTTCCGCTAACGGTTCTTTAATATCTTCCGCTTCTTTTAACGCGCTTGTTGTAACGCCTTTGATCGTACCACAATCGATTTCACCGATGATCGCATCTTGTGCAACGTCAATCAACCGGCGCGTTAAATACCCTGCATCGGCTGTTTTTAAGGCGGTGTCCGCAAGACCTTTACGAGCACCGTGCGTAGAGATGAAGTACTCCAAAATAGAAAGACCTTCGCGGAAGTTTGCTATGATCGGGTTCTCGATGAGTTCTCCTGTCGCACCCGACATACTTTTTTGCGGCTTCGCCATCAAGCCGCGCATACCGGCAAGCTGACGAACTTGTTCCTTCGAACCGCGAGCCCCTGAATCCACCATCATATAAAGAGAGTTAAATCCATTTCGGTCGTGCTGCAATGCATCAAATAACCGATCTGCAATTCTGCTCGTAACGCGAGTCCAAATATCAATTACCTTATTATAACGCTCGCCATTGGTTATGAAACCGCGGAAGTATTGCGATTCCACATTTTCTACATCCTTTTGCGCTTTTTTAACGAGATCAATTTTTTCTTGTGGAATAACAACGTCGCCGATAGAGACAGAGAGTCCGCCTTTCGTTGCATACGCAAATCCCAATGTTTTCAATTGATCAAGGAAGTTTGCTGTCACGAGATTGCCGCACCGGCGAAATACCGTCGAGATAATCTGCACAAGACGTTTTTTATTCAACAATTCATTCACAAATGGAATTTCCTTTGGAACAATTTGATTGAATATAATGCGCCCTGTTGTCGTCTCGACTATCTCTGCCTCAATGCGTACCTTAATCCTTGCATGTAATCCAACTCTTTCCTGATCATACGCAATAATAACTTCTTGCGGTGAGGAAAATATTTTTCCTTCTCCGAGATCACCCGTTCTGGATTTTGTTAGATAGTAGCAACCCAATACTTGATCTTGCGTTGGCGTGACTATTGGCGCGCCGCTTGCAGGTGAAAGAATATTGTGACTCGAAAGCATGAGCATACGCGCTTCGAGCTGGGCTTCATAGGAAAGCGGTACGTGTACTGCCATTTGATCGCCGTCGAAGTCCGCGTTGAATGCCGTGCAAACCATTGGATGAATACGAATTGCCTTGCCTTCTACCAGCACTGGTTGAAACGCTTGAATTCCGAGTCTATGCAGCGTCGGTGCACGGTTTAACATAACTGGATGTCCGTCGATGATATTCTCCAGGATGTCCCATACTTCAGGACCCTTCTTGTCCACCATCTTCTTCGCACTTTTTACAGTTTTGACAAGCCCGCGCTCAATAAGTTTTCGGATGATATGCGGTTTAAATAACTCAACTGCCATATCTTTCGGCAGGCCGCATTGATGCAATTGTAATTCAGGCCCTACGACAATAACAGAACGACCGGAATAATCTACACGCTTGCCGAGCAAATTCTGACGGAAGCGCCCTTGCTTTCCTTTGAGCATATCGGAAAGTGATTTGAGCGCGCGATTATTATCAGAACGTACTGCATTGACGCGGCGAGAATTATCGAAAAGTGAATCAACCGATTCCTGAAGCATGCGTTTTTCATTACGCAAAATAACTTCCGGAGCTTTAATTTCAATGAGCCGTTTTAACCGGTTGTTACGGATAATAACACGGCGATAGAGATCGTTCAAATCCGATGTCGCGAATCGTCCGCCTTCTAATGGAACTAAAGGCCGCAGCTCAGGTGGAATAACAGGGATAACATCCAGGATCATCCACTCCGGTTTATTCGATGCACCACTTTCGGGATTACGAAACGCCTCGACAACACGCAAACGTTTCAACGCATCCTGCTTCTTTTGCTGGGAAGTTTCCGTTGCAAGTTGAGCACGTAATTCTGCTGCAAGATTATCTACATTCACGCGCCTGAGAAGATCCTTAATAGCGTCACCGCCCATTTTTGCGATAAATTTTTTGGGATCGTCATCGTCCAAGTCCTGATTTTCTTCAGGCAGGGAGGAAAGAATTTCTATGTATTGATCCTCTGAAATCAAGTCGAGTTGCTGCAAACCGGTGGTACCCGGGCTGACAACAACATAGGATTCATAGTAAATAATTTTTTCTAATTCTTTGCCAGCAATCCCAAGGATGGTACCGATCTTACTTGGCACGGAACGGAAGTACCAAATATGTACTACCGGCACCGCCAACGAAATATGTCCCTGTCGTTCGCGGCGAACACTCTTCTGCGTCACTTCGACCCCGCAGCGATCGCATGTTATGCCTTTGTAGCGTATGCGTTTATATTTTCCGCAATGGCATTCCCAATCGCGCACAGGGCCAAAAATCTTTTCGCAAAACAATCCATCCTTCTCCGGACGGAACGAACGGTAATTGATCGTTTCCGGTTTCGTCACTTCGCCATGCGAGCGGCTCAGGATCATATCCGGCGATGCAAGGCTAATTGTAATTTTTGAAAAAGTTTTCTTTGTTGCTAAATCTGTATAAGGCATATCGCCTCCGTCAATCAAACTATGTTCATTGTTGAATGAGTGATTACTGCATTTGAGCAGCACACATCACGATCACTCAATCTTCATTTCCAGACCCAATCCCTGCAGCTCTCGAACGAGCACATTGAACGATTCAGGGATATTTGATTCTGGAAGGTTTTCACCTTTCACGATGGCTTCGTACACTTTTGCGCGCCCAAGCACATCGTCTGACTTCACGGTGAGAATTTCTTGCAAAATGCTCGCCGCACCATAACCTTCGAGCGCCCACACTTCCATTTCTCCAAAACGCTGACCGCCAAATTGCGCTTTACCGCCCAATGGCTGCTGTGTAATAAGAGAGTATGGTCCAATAGAACGCGCGTGAATTTTATCATCCACCATGTGCGACAACTTCATCATATACATATACCCAACCGAAATTTCCTGATCGAACGGCTCACCAGAACGCCCATTAATGAGCACTGACTTGGAGGTTTTACTGATTCCGGCTTTCTCTAACCATACTTGCACTTCTTCCCACTTTGCACCATCAAAGATCGGTGACGCAAATTTCATTCCGAGCTTTATCCCAGCCCAGCCAAGTGCCACTTCAAACAATTGTCCCAAATTCATACGGGAAGGCACGCCCAACGGATTGAGCACAATGTCAACCGGATGACCATCTGGAAGGAACGGCATATCTTCCATAGGTACTATTATGGAAACAACACCTTTGTTTCCGTGACGGCCTGCCATCTTATCGCCTACTTGGAGCTTGCGTTTTTTAGCGACGTATACTTTTGCTAATTGAACAATTCCCGGTGCAAGTTCATCGCCAAGTTGAATTTTATTTTTCTCATGGCGATAGAGTTCTCCGATCTCGCTCATCTTCTGATGGAAATTTTCAAAAATGCGGACGACGATATTGTGTTTCCGCTTATCGTCAATCCACTCTTGATTAAAATCAAGCTTTTCGAGATTTTCCATTTTTTGGAACGTATCGTCTTTGAAAACAACTCCCGCACGAATAGCAATTTCTCCATCCGTATTTCGAATGCCGATCGATTTTTCGTCTTCGAGAACCTGGTCTAATTTATACCCAAGCTTCTCTTCCAACTCTTTCACTTCCTTACGGCGTGATCGTTCAAGAGACTCCAACTTTTTCTTGTCTTCTTTTTTACTTTCCGTATCTTTCTTCTTCCGGCTGAAGAGCTTTGTCGAAATAACAATTCCTTTCATACCTGGAGGAGCTTTCAGCGATGCGTCTTTCACATCACCGGCTTTCTCTCCGAAGATCGCCTTCAGGAGTTTCTCTTCCGGCGTTGGATCGGTTTCACCCTTAGGTGTAATCTTGCCGATGAGAATATCGCCTTCGTTCACTTCTGCACCGATGCGGATCACTCCATTTTCGTCGAGATCTTTCGTTGCTTCCTCACTGACGTTCGGAATTTCGCGAGTCAGTTCTTCTTCGCCGCGTTTTGTATCCCGAACTTGAAGCTCAAATTCTTCAATGTGTACAGAAGTGAAAACGTCTTCGGACACAATGCGTTCACTGACGATAATTGCATCTTCGAAGTTGTACCCGCGCCATGGCATAAACGCGACCAGAATATTTCTGCCAAGCGCTAATTCTCCGCCGTCTGTTGCACAGCCATCTACCAAAACATCATTTCGCTTGAAGCGTTGGCCTTCCTTCACCACGGGTTTCTGGTTGATGCATGTATCTTGATTAGTTCGGAGGAATTTTGTCAACTTATATTCAACGCGCCTCTTGTCATCGAAGCTGATGATTGCTTCGTTGCTGTTCTCGTCAATATCGTATAAGACGACAATGCTGTCGCCATCCACAGATTCCACGGTGCCATTGCGTTCCGCAACGATAATAGTTCTCGAATCGCGGGCAATTGTTTCTTCCAGTCCCGTTCCTACGACAGGCGCTTCCGGCTGTAATAATGGAACTGCCTGGCGCTGCATATTCGATCCCATCAATGCACGATTTGCGTCGTCATGCTCAAGGAATGGTATCAGTGCTGCTGCTGCGCTGACGATTTGATTCGGTGCGACATCCATATACTGAATTTTCTCCGGTTCAGTTACGGGATAATCGCTTTGGTATCTCGCCTTTACTTTTTCTTCAGTGAAACGTCCGCGTTCATCGAGAATTGCGTTCGCTTGTGCTATCGTGACTGCATCTTCTCGTTCGGCGGTCAGGAATTCAATCTCTTCTATTACCTTGCCATTCTTCACCTTGCGGTACGGTGTTTCGATAAAACCGAAATCATTAATGCGCGCATGTATGCAGAGTGAGGAAATGAGACCGATATTCGGACCTTCCGGTGTTTCAATTGGACACAGCCGGCCATAGTGCGTATAGTGCACGTCTCGGACTTCGAAACCGGCGCGTTCACGTGTAAGACCGCCTGGTCCGAGCGCAGAGACACGGCGCTTATGCGTCATTTCTGCCAGCGGATTTGTCTGATCGAGGAATTGCGAAAGCTGGTTTGTTCCAAAGAACGCATTGATAACGCTTGTAATCGTTCGCGCATTTACCAAATCCTGCGGCGTGATTGTTTCTGCATCACGCAAGTTCATCCGTTCACGAATCGTACGTGTCATTCGGGACAAGCCGATGTTAAACTGCTGAGCGAGTTGTTCGCCAACCGTCCGGACGCGACGATTTCCCAAGTGATCGATGTCGTCCACTGAACGCTTGCCTTGCTGAAGATCAATGAGATATTTTACGATGGCAATGATATCATCTTTTGTCAGCGTGGTAACATCTTCAGGAATATTCAAGTTGAGTTTAATATTCATCCGGTGCCTGCCGACATCACCAAGATCGTAGCGTTTTGGATTGAAGAACAACCTGTCGATTAAATTTTTTGCGGTATCAAGATCGGGGGCTTCACCTGAACGCAATTGTGTATAAATAGCTTCTAACGCATCTTCCGAGGAACGTGCAGCATCTTTGAGAATCGTGTTTGCGATGACAGAGCTTGATGCTGCATCATCGGTTTTGAGCAAACGAAGCTTTTTCAAGCTTGTTTTTTTAATCTGCTTGATATGCTCATCGGTGAGTTTTGTATCTTTGTTGATGAAGACTTCGCCGGTTTTTTTATCAAAGACATCGCTGCATACTTTTCGGTCGATGAAATCTTTCAAGTCGACCTTTGCTATTTCGATCTCTTCCACAAGTCCGAACAAATCGAGAATATCGTCGTCTGAAGAATATCCCAATGCACGAAGTAATGTCGTGACCGGAAATTTCTTTTTCCTATCGATGTACGCATACATCACATTATTGATGTCCGTAGCAAACTCCACCCATGACCCGCGAAATGGAATGATGCGTGCTGAATACATCATCGTACCATTTGGGTGAACCGATTCGCCAAAGAATACGCCCGGTGAACGGTGCAACTGACTCACGACCACGCGCTCGGCCCCGTTAATGATGAAGGTGCCGCGATGTGTCATCGCCGGAAGATTGCCCAAATAGACTTCCTGTTCAATCGTATCGACAAATTCTTTGCCGCCTTCTTTCTTGGCGGACAATCGCAGTTTCGCTTTCAATGGAACAGCGAAAGTCAAACCGCGCTCCTGACATTCGACAACGGAATACTTAGGTTTCTCGACATAGTATTCCGAGAACTCGAGGAGAAAATTCTCGCGTGCATCGGTGATTGGAAAATTCATTTCAAACACTTGCTGCAAGCCAAGCTTCTTCCTGCGATGCGGAGGTATATCGGCCTGGAGAAAATTGTTAAACGAATCGATTTGGACGTTCAGTAAGTCAGGCGTTTCTATGACTGACGGAATGCGCGCAAACGAAATACGCTCTTTGGAACCGTTGGATTGGTTTTTCAACGTAACCACTCCTTGATGATAATAAGATTTTCGAATTCAACCATTCCGGTTGAACAATAAATTTCATTAACTAATGACTATCTACAGCCCTGTCGCCGATTGCTATTCTATATACAGCATAAGCCGAGAGTTCATGAACCCGATTCCTCGGCAGAACCATCGGCTTAGCGACCTATGCATCCTCCACATTCTGAACAAAATTTTCATTTGTATAGTTCGTACTCCCCTGCTATTCTTTAGCGCTTTCTCAAGGCAGGTGGAAAGGATGTGCTACTTCATTTATTTCAGCTCGACCGTAGCGCCGGCATCTTCGAGTTCTTTTTTCAGCTTTTCAGCATCATCTTTCGAAAGGCTTTCTTTCACTGTCTTCGGTGCGCCATCGACGAGATCTTTGGCTTCTTTTAACCCGAGACCTGTTGCTGCACGTACGACCTTAATGACGTTGATTTTTTGCGCACCCGCGCTCTTCAATTCGACATTAAACTCTGTTTTTTCTTCCACGACTGCTGCAGGTGCAGCGGCGGCGGAAACGGCGCCCATCATCATCGGGGCAGCGGCTGTAACACCAAATTTCTCTTCGAGCGCCTTCTTTAATTCAACGGCTTCGAGGAGCGTAAGTTTTTCAATTTTCTCTACGATTTCAGCAACGACTGACATTGTAATTCTCCTTAAATAATAGTTTTCAAATTCTGATTAAGCTGCTTTCTTCTTCTCAATAGCATCTACGACATAGACGAGATCACGTGCGACTGCGTTCACCGCACCGATGATGCCCGAAGCAGGTGCATTCACGCTTCCGAGAATGGCAGCAATTAATTCTTTGCGCGTCGGCATACTTGCAAGCTGTTCGAGCTTTGTGGCTTCGTAGACTTGCTTTTCGACAACGGCTATTTTGAGTTTCAACTTTCCTGTTTTTTCGGAAAATTTCTTGATAATTTTCGCCGGCGCCGACGGATCGTCGTACGAATACGCGATACCGGTAGGTCCAACAAGCTTATCAAACACACGATCATAACCGCTTAACTGCTCAAGTGCTTTGCGTGCGAGTGTATTTTTCACAACATTGTACTCGACACTGGATTTCCGGAACTCGCGGCGCAGTTCTGTTTCTTCTGCAACCGTCAGTTTGGAGAAATCAGCAAAGTACATTGCTATAGCACGCGCAGCTTTCTCAGCAACTTCGGCGATGATCGCCTCTTTTTCACTGCGTTTCATGGTTTTCCTTTACGTTAGTTCCTGTTGTCGAATGAGAAGCCCTCTGTTTCGCAGAGGCATTCAACGTTTCAAGCGAACGTGAGTGCGTAATTTCTATTATGCATGCGCTCCCGCTTCAGCTCGGTCGATATGCACGCCAGGTCCCATCGTTGTGGAAATGGCAATACTTTTAACATACGTTCCTTTTGCTGTTGCAGGTTTCAAGCGCATAATGGTGCTGAGAAACGAATTAATGTTCTCAACTAATTTTTCTTTTTCAAAATTTGCTTTACCAATGGTGGCATGAACAATGCCAGCCTTTTCGACTCGGAATTCAATTTTGCCAGCTTTTACTTCCTTCACTGCTTTTGCTACGTCAACTGTCACGGTACCGCTTTTGGGATTCGGCATTAAACCGCGTGGACCAAGAATTTTTCCAAGCTTTCCAAGATCACCCATGACATCTGGAGAGGCAATAATGACATCGACATCCGCCCACCCTTGCTGAATTTTTTCTAAATAGTCCTTGTATCCAACATGGTCGGCACCCGCCGCCCTGGCCTCATCATCCTTCGGCGATTTCGCAATCACGAGCACACGAACTTCTTTACCAATTCCATGCGGCAATGCAACTGTGCCGCGAAGCGCTTGGTCTGCCTTCTTTGGATCGAGTCCGAGGCGAATGGCAATATCAACCGCCTCAGAAAATTTTGCAGAAGCAGTCTCTTTGACTATACTAACCGCTTCAGCAATAGTATAGTTTTTGGGTTGAACTTTTTTTGCAACAGCTTTGTATCGTTTGCTATATTGTCTCATTGTCTGAACTCCATCTCCAACAGTCTTAGTCTTCGACCGTAATGCCCATGCTGCGGGCTGTACCGGCTATCATGCTCATTGCTGAATCGATGTTTGCCGCATTCAAGTCGGGCATTTTCAATTCTGCAATTTCGCGAACTTGTTTTTTTGTCACTTTGCCGATTTTTGTGCGGTTCGGCTCGCCGGAACCTTTTTCCAGTTTTGTCGCTCGCAGCAATAATGTCGCCGCAGGCGGTGTCTTCGTTATGAATGTAAACGATTTATCACTGAAGACCGTGATGACCACCGGTATGATAAGTCCTTGTTGATCCTTCGTCCTGGCATTGAATTGCTTGCAGAACTCCATAATATTCACACCCTTTTGACCGAGAGCGGGACCAACTGGCGGTGCAGGATTTGCCTGACCGGCGGGGATTTGGAGCTTAATGAATCCTGTTATCTTTTTTGCCATACTTAATACCTTACATTATTAATTCTCAAACAATCTAATTATTTTTCTATTTCTACCTGCGAAAAATCAAGCTCAATAGGTGTCTTGCGCCCGAAGATACTCACCATCACTTTTACTTTGAGTTTTTCGGAATTCACTTCTTGAACAAATCCATTAAAATTATTAAATGGTCCTTCCGTCACCTTCACCGGTTCACCAACATGGAATGGAACATCGAGAAGCTGCGTCTCTTCCTTTTGTTCCATCTTTCCGATAAGGCGCCGCACTTCCTCCGGTTGTAATGGCGCCGGATTATTTTTGTCCGGTACAAATCCCATCACCGATGGTGCTTCAAGAATAAGGTGCGTTGATTCCTTATCAAGAACAGCTTCAACTAAAATGTATCCGGGGAAAAAATTCTTCAATCGTGATTTCTTCTTTCCATCTTTAATCTCGAAAACTTTTTCTGATGGAATGAGTACGTTTGAAATCTTTTCCTGTAATCCAATGCGCGCAATCTCGGTTTCTAGGTATGTCTTCACCTTCGCTTCGTGTCCAGAATACGTTCGTAATACATACCATCGTTTATCCAAAGTTCATCCCCCCGAGATTAAAGAATTGCTTTGAGAATTCCGGCTACCACAAAATCCACAATCCACGTAAAAGCCGAAATAATTAACGTGACAAGGATGACAATTTTTGTTGACTCCATGAGTTCTTCACGCGAAGGCCATGTCACCTTTGCCATCTCTTTCGAGACATCAGTAAAAAAATTTATAATTTTATCTTTCATCGCTCAATATCTTCTTTCTTGTTGTTGAGTGATCATGCACGTCAGGAGGGAGTCGAACCCCCAACCTGCGGTTTTGGAGACCGCTGCTCTGCCAATTGAGCTACTGACGTATCATCTTTTTGCTCTAATTGCAGGCGGTGATACCGCTGCCCAACTGAATAAATTACTCTCGTGCGTAACACAACTTGAGTATGAATCAGAACTAAAAAAATGTTACTTGGTTTCTTTATGCGGTGTTCGCTTCTTGCACCAAGGGCAGTACTTCTTGTACTCAACCCTTCCGGTCTGCTTCTTCTTATTCTTTGTTGTAGAATAATTGCGCCGCTTACAATCTGTACACTCTAACGTAATAATGTCTCGCATAGTGGTTCCTTCATCTTCGTCTAACTCGTTCGAGCTTGCGATCGGGATTGAACCGATGACCTCTTCCTTACCAAGGAAGTGCTCTACCAACTGAGCTACGCAAGCGCTCAGATTTTTTTGAGCGGGTCGCTTATCTTAGGCCATCGCTCAAAACGTTTTACGTTTTGAGCGGGAGACGGGACTCGAACCCGCGACCAACAGCTTGGAAGGCTGTGACTCTACCAACTGAGTTACTCCCGCATGCATTCCATTCCGTCATATATAAAGAACTCGTCCACATGAAGTGAACTTAATTTTTCCATCCCGCAAAAAAGTGGGCAGGGGAGGATTCGAACCTTCGAAGGCATGAGCCGTCAGATTTACAGTCTGATGCGTTTGACCGCTTCGCTACCTGCCCAACAACTCTGCTCAATACAACGACTCCGCTTCTCGACGCGAATTATTATCTTCACGAGTTTTAACGAGCTGGCTATCGGACTCGAACCGATGACCTGCTGATTACAAATCAGCTGCTCTACCAGCTGAGCTACGCCAGCATATTATTGCTGGAAGCATAATCTATCCTCCAGCGATTTTTCTAAACATCAACCGCAGTATATCCTGAACATCGAAAATACCGGTGATTCGCCCGATGCGCTTAATTGCCGAACTATAAATATATAAAAATTTCGCATATAGTCAACGGTACTTATCAAAATTTATTATTTTTTCCCTACTTGTTTAACAAACCAATCGCTTCATAGTTGCCGGGTTCGAGGCGGAGGACTTCAGCCAAAACGATTTTTACGCTATCCATTTTGCCTTGTTTCGCCAGCCAATAAACGTCTCGCATCAGTATCGTGCTATAATATCGAGTAAAATCTTTCACAACTGGTTGGTAGGTTTTTCTAGTGATAAATGGAGCGAAGGCAGACCGATAACAATTTGTGTCTTCCTTTTTGGTAAGCCGTAAAAATAGACCTGCAGGTGTGCGTCGGAACTCAGGTGAAAACTCCTGGTCTATTCGTGCATCAACATATACCGGGTGGTCAGGAAGCGATTGCTCAACAATCTCGGACAAGAGTCTCTGCCATTGTGATTGAATGACAGTAAAATTAAACGGTACCTCATGTTCAAACTTATTCAATTCTATTAAAAAAAGATTTACGCTTGGATGAATACGCTCCATCAGCCATGGAGCATTGTGTTCAAGCTGGAGGAAATACCAGGAACGATTCTGAAGCAGACTTTTATCTACCACTGTAACATCAGGCCGTACATGCCGGACGAGTTGATAATACAGCGATGGTGAAATAAAGTAATCCCACTGTGTTGCTAAAACAATTGCATTGGGTTCAAAATCAGAAAATGCTTTCTCTACAAATTGCTGTGGAATTTTATTTTCTGTTTCATTAACTCTTCCCCAGTTATGAACAATTTGTATCACAGGAAGAGCATAGAACAGTATCGCAATAATTATTTTTACCAAAGACTTGCTGTTTTCTATCCATTCTAGAATAAAATTAATTCCGTATGCAACAATGAAGCCAATGACGAAATAGGAAAGCAAGAAATACGAATCAATATCAAAGATGTCATAGTTGACAGCGTATATAATTGTCGTACCAAATAATAATGCAAGAAAGATCAAGAGTCGGTGCGATTGTTTGGACAGCGTCAGTAAGCCAGCGATGATACATACAAGAATACTAAAATGAAATTCTGATGTGAAGTTGCTGACATAGTAGTTCAATTGTTTCTGCGCCACATCCCAGCCGGAAAACATCCATACACGAAATTGCTTGCCGCTGACATGCCAGAAAAAACGTTCGAGTGTCGCCGGATGTCCCCAATCAAGGAATGGATAACCTGATGAACGAATAGGTAAATACAGATAGACGGAAAGACCAAGAACGAAAAATGGTGCAATCTTGAGAATTCGGAGAAATGATTTTCTTCCGAATTCAAAAGTGCGAAAGTATAACCACAAAAATCCTGGCGCTAACAAGATCGTCGTCATATGGTTCGAGAAACTCAATCCCAAAATAAACGCAAAGAGAATCATCTTACGCGAAATAGAATGCAGATCAGCAAGTTGTTCTTCCAAACCGACGACAAAGATCCATAGTGTAAGAAGGACCAAGACAAGGTGGAGTGCATAGACTTCGACAGCAGTTGATTGAGACCAGAACGTCGCTGAGAATCCGAGTACGAAGCTTGCAATTATTGACGCTAGAAAAAAACGACGTTCATTTGCTTCTTTTCTTTTTCTGTTTTTCGATGGAAATACCATCATCGCTCGGCGAATCGCAAGTATTGTTTTAAAAAATACTCCAACAGCGACCGCTGTGAGCAAAGCCGAAAAAATATTCAATCGAAGAATTTCTTCAAGTGAGATGGGGAGCATCACCCAGCACTTTCCAAGTAACGTGAAGAGTGGATATCCAGTAGGATGTGCAATACCTAATGTACAGATAACAGTCGCGAGTTCACCTGAATCTGTGAATCCCACCGATCGACACATGGTGGTAAGATAGACACAAAACGAAATGACACTCAACAAAAAACTGATAATATTTTCATTCCAAAACAACGGAACAAGTTTCTTTATCATTTGACAGCCGTGGATATTTTCGATTTCTTTTGGAGTTAGTTTGATGTGAGCATTGATCTCTTGAAATAAAAAATACTGAAAAACAAAGAGAATTGCATTACTCTGGCTTCCATTCTGAAGCAGATGATTAATTTGCAACTCTGCTTTCGCTCTTATATATTGAGCCAAATTATATCTTTATCACAGACAGGCACGACCAATGAATGCCCTGCGCTCTTTTTTCGAGCTCGATAAATTCGGCACTTCCATCCAGCTGGAAATTACTGCTGGATTGACAACATTTGTAACGATGGCTTATATCATCATTGTCAATCCGAAAATTCTTGAAGCAGCAGGAATACCGTTCGGTCCATCGATGGTCGCTACAATCCTGAGCGCATCCTTTGGAACACTAATGATGGGCCTCTATGCCAAACGTCCTATTGCGATTGCGCCATATATGGGTGAGAATGCGTTCATCGCCTTTACTGTAGTACGGGTGATGGGCTACACTTGGCAAACTGCTCTCGGGGCGATCTTTATCAGCGGAGTGTTGTTCACAATGCTCACTATTTTCAAAGTGCGAAGCTGGCTAGCGGATTCAATTCCAGCATCACTCAAGATCGGTTTTGCAGTCGGCATTGGAATGTTCCTTGCGTTTATCGGAATGAATGAAACGGGCATCGTTGCTCTTGGCGTTCCGGGTGCACCTGTGCACGTTGGTAACATGCACCAACCAACCGTCTTACTCGCAATTCTTGGTTTCATTTTCATTGGCTGGCTGATGATTCGAAGAGTGAATGGTGCAATGCTGATCGGAATTTTGACGGTAACCCTATTATCGTTTATTTTTGGATTATCACCTTTCCCAGAACGTTTGTTAAGTATGCCTCCTGATATCAGTCCGATTTTTTTACAACTTGATATTATCGGAGCGTTACGTTGGGGAATGTTCTCCGTTGTATTAACCGTTTTTGTCATGGCATTTCTTGATACTATTGGCACTCTCATTGCACTTGGTTACAAAGCAGAATTATTGGATGAGAAAGGGAACTTTCCAGAGATAGAAAAACCGATGATGTGCGATGCCATCGCGACGACAGTTGCTTCGCTCATCGGCACAACAACGACCGGTGCATATATCGAATCAGCGACAGGCATTGCAGCAGGTGGAAAATCCGGACTGACTGCTGTTGTGACGGCGATCCTTTTTCTCTTCGCATTATTTTTTTCTCCATTCCTCACCGTTATTCCAGCACATGCGTACGGACCGGCACTCATTATTGTCGGTGTGTTAATGATCGCTCCAATAACCAAAATGAAGTTTGATGATCTTTCAGAATTTATTCCTGCTTTCTGCGTTATCACACTCATGAGTTTCACATACAACATCGGGATCGGAATGACAGCAGGATTTGTCTTATATCCGCTCTTCAAAATACTCACTGGTAAAGCACGAGAAGTAAAAGCTGGGCTGTGGATATTGTCAGGATTATCGACGATGTTTTACATTTTCTATCCGTATTGATGTGACGTGGCGGCCTTTTCAAGGATAGCCATGTAACCTTTTCAAGGTATCTGGGCTCAGGCAGAGAGACCTTGAAAAGGCTGCAAAGGAAGGGAACTATGTACCAAGACGAATTTATTTCTATCAGCTTAAACACAATTCGACATCGATAACCAAAAAGATGCTTCTCATTCGATAGTATCAGGTTTCCTTCACATCACAACCTTTCCTTCCCTACCTTAAGGAGTAACTTTGAAAGTAATATATGGTTATTGTTTTTTCGAAAGACATTGAGTAAGTTTCAATCATTACAAGGATCTCAAAGATATGTTCAAACAACTCGGTATTGTCGGCACAGGAACGATGGGCACAGGAATTGCGCAGCTCGCTGTGCTTTCCAAAATTGATGTTCAACTGTTCGATGTGAACGACACACTTTTACGGCGATCAACAGTCCGCATCAATGCGAACCTGCGTAAATTGGTGAATCTCGGTAAGTTAACACCAGAAGAAGCGCAGGCATCAATGGAACGAATCCGCACACGAACGAGTCTGCCTGATCTCGGAAATTGCGATTTCATTATAGAGTCAGTGATCGAAGATATTCGCGTGAAGAAGGATATTTTCAAACATCTCGATGCGAGCACGAAGAGCACTGCGATTCTTGCAAGCACTTCATCTTCCCTTTCTATCACCTCCATCGGTGCCAATACTCGAAATCCCGAGCGCATCGCAGGAGTGCACTTCTTCAATCCAGTCGAAACGTCCACACTGGTGGAAGTTGTCAAAGGATATAAAACGAATAACGAGACCATCGAAAAAATCATTGCATTTGTTAATCTGCTCGACAAGACTCCCATTGTTGTGAAAGACACTCCAGGATTCATCGCCAACCGTGTGTCCCAACCGTTATTCGGTGAAGCGCTTCGCCTGCTTGGAGAGAACGTTGCAACTGCCGAACAGATCGACCGCATCGTGAAAATAATCGGCGGCTTTCCTACCGGACCATTCGAATTAATGGATCACATGGGTATTGATTTAACGCTAGCTGAAGCGCAATCCTTGTATGAGCAATCGTACGGTGAACCGCGTCTTCGCCCGCATCCGATTCTGAAACAGATGGTGGAATCAGGATGGCTGGGGAAGAAAACGAGTAAAGGATTCTTTAGTTACGAAGAAACGAATGGTAAGTAGTTGAGTCTTGAAGCACATAAGTCTTTGAGTAACGGAGAATGAAGATTGAAGACAACTCAGAAAAAGAAGGCGAAGTTACATAAGAAATCTCCAAGGAAGGTAAAGCAAGAGAGTGCAACATCTTCTCCTCTTATTATGGAATCTATCAAAGTGGATAATGTTGCTCAGCCACAGGAAAGAGGAAAACAAACTCCTGCTCTTATTTTTATCACCGGCGAATCTCCCATGGTGGAACAATATGCTGAGGTATGTTCTGCACACGGATACGATGTCTCTATTTCGTGGAACGAACGGCTAAAACAGAAACCGGAATTCCACTCTGGTAGTATCAAAATCACCAATACTATTCCGGCAAATACATCGCTTGCAATAGAACTGACAAACATCGATCCGGCTGCAAAGAGAAAGAATATTGAACGGTTCGATGCAGCCCTGGCGAAGACCGCACCGATACTTTCTTCTTCCATCACCGTCACGGCGACGGAACAATCTTCTTGGATTTCAGGCAAGCATCGTCTGGTCGGTATTGCCGCGCTTCCAACGCTTATACAAAAATCATTAATAGAAATCTCACCGACAATTTATTCACCAAAAGAAACGTTGGAAGTCACAAAACACTTTTATCAATCGATCGGGAAAGAAATTGAGATTGTGCAGGACCGCATTGGCATGGTACTGCCGCGCATGCTTTGTTGTATTATCAATGAAGCTGCCTTCGCTATCACCGAAGACATTGCAACACCGCAAGACATTGACACAGCGTTGAAACTCGGCGTCAATTTCCCATTCGGCCCATTTGCATGGGCGGAACAAATCGGATTGAAGCAAGTATATGCGGTGCTCACAGCCCTTCATACAGATTTGCAGGAGGAGCGTTACCGAGTTGCTCCACTTCTTAGACAAATGGCGATTACCCGAAACTCGTGAATGAATCATGAAAACAGAACGGTGATCAATACATTTTTATGTATCTCGGAGAGATGATACTGTGAAACGGATCGAACAGATATTCATACTGACCATACTTGTCGTTGGTCTTTCGTTTAGCCAACCCAAGCTTTCGCTCGATAGGCCCGAAGTTGATCTCGGCATTATTTATGGTGGAATGAAGAAGCAAGGCAAGATTGTGCTCACGAATATCGGTAACGATACATTGCGGATTTACTCCGTACAACCCTCGTGCGGCTGTACAACCATAAAACGACCCAAAGACATACTCCTTCCATCCGAATCGGATGCAGTAGAAGTGGAATTCAATTCCAGCGGATACCGTGGAAAAGTAGAAAAGTATATCAACATCACCTCGAACGATCGGTTATCGGCGAATGTTTCGATAAAATTAATTGCCGAAGTGAAGGAAGAGCTTGAATCTACCACTCATTCCGCATTACTGTGGCTTGGGAATATCGGTCTTGGTAAAACCGTAGTGCAAGAAACGTCCTTAAAAAATATATCCGATCATATAATCAAAATAAGGAACGTCACAACTTCTTCCTCATCCATGAACATAAAGATACAGAAGAAAGTGCTCAATCCGAACGATACACTTCTTGTGCAGGTGGCAATCAAACCAGAGAAGCTCGGTTATGGCAGCGACCATTTTACGATTGAAACCGACAGCAAGAACCAGCCCCATGTAGAAATCAGGGCGTCGTATGTGTGCGTGAAAGAGAATTGAACATGCGTCAATCACTCCTTGAAGCATTCCTGCTCATCGTTGCGGCAATGATATTAGGTGTTGCATTTACATTTGTCACGAAGCAGGGTTTTTTTGCTGAAACTCAATCGGTTCAGTCTACGGCGCCTTCCAACATAGCAATAATCTCGCTCGCAACAGCAAAGGAATTGTTTGAAAATAACAACGCCCTCTTCATCGACTCACGACATGAATTCGAATACCAGGCAGGACATATTCGCGGTGCCATGAATGTCGCACTAAAAAAGTTCGACACACATTTTGTACGATTAAATAAAATTTCAAAAGAAAAATTGCTCATTGTCTATTGCGATGGCGCGGAATGCAATTCCAGCATCGAATTGACAGTGAAACTTATGGAAACAGGATTCACGAATGTAAAAGTTTTTTTCGGCGGCTGGCAAGAATGGAGTTCCGCCAAACTCCCTATTGAGAAATAAACGACGCTTTTCCATCGCATTCTGAGAATCCATCTCTTCGGGAAAAGAATTCAACATGAAATCACTCCTCTCCAATACAATCCTTATTCTTCTTATCCGAATTTTTCTTGGTGGATTATTTGTCGTCGCCGGTTTAGATAAGATTATGGATCCGCAGGCGTTTGCGAAGTCTATTCTCCTCTACAAAGTTGTCGGACCGACGCTGGCGATGTGTACAGCCACCATTCTTCCATCGTTGGAACTTCTTTGCGGACTGAGTTTACTGATAGGTCTTTATCCACGCGGTTGTGAAATGCTCATGAGCCTCATGCTTATTGGTTTCACCATTCTCGTCGCCTCCGCTCTTTTGCGCGGGCTCGATATTTCGTGCGGATGTTTCTCTCAAGATCCCAACGTCAGTAAGATCGGCTACCAAAAAATTTTAGAGAATTGCGGGTTAATTGTACTGAGCCTCTGGCTGCTCTTCGCTCCAAACCAAGACGTCGATCTCTATCAATTCTTCAGAAAACAGCCCGATAAACCGGCTCAATAATTTCATCGTAATCATATTTACGCATGCCTTCTCTTCGTATTGATGATGATGTTGTTTTAAAAATTCTAGAGCCTGAAGATGCCGAAGCTCTTTTTGCTTTAGTTGATTGTAATCGTCTCTATTTGCGCCAGTGGCTGCCATGGGTAGATACAAATACAACACTAGAAAAGAGCAGGCTCTTCATCCTGTCAGCACAAGATCAACATAAATTGAATTTTGGCTTCCAATGCGGTATCTGGTTTCGTGGCGCTCTTGCAGGCATCATTGGATTTCACAGCATCGATTGGATGAACAGGAACGTTGAAATCGGATACTGGCTTGGTGAAAAATTTCAAGGCCGCGGTATTGTAACGAACGCATGCCGCACTCTTGTGGATTACGCTTTCTACGAATACCAACTCAACCGGGTTCAAATTCGCTGCGCCACCGGCAATAAGAAGAGCAATGCAATCATCGAGCGTCTCGGTTTCTTCAAAGAAGGAAACACACGGCAAGCGGAGTTCTTATACGACCACTACGTCGATTTATTTGTTTATGGTATGACAGCAGATGAATGGAAATCACGCTATGGGCAGCAACCAAACAATATTAGGTGGGCTGAATGATTTCTTGTTATTCATCCGCTGAAATTTCTAGAAGAGTACAATGAGACAACTGTATTATCGATTCGATGCCGCCGTTCGTCACACAAATCGGTTTATTAAAGAACCATATTTTTCTCACGAAGGACTTCGAGGATGCGTTTCCTTTTTATCAAATCATTTTCTTATCTTGCGATGAATACGGATAAATGATTTTATTCACTTTTTCGTCGAGGTCAGTATGAGAGGTTCAATTAATTTTCTTTTTCACATCATTGGTTTTGGATTGGTCTTCACAGCACTTCTTGGCGGATGGATCATTGAACGAAGAATTCGTGCTGAGAAAGATTGGAATCAAAAACTTTACATTGGAAAGATTAGCCGCCGCTTCGGCTTGCTTTCACCCATCGCCTCCGTCGTCATGCTGCTCACCGGCATCGTGAACATCTTTAATCTTTACAACGGCAATATTAATCTCTGGTATACCGAAGGTTGGTTGATTGCAAAAATTATTCTCTTCGCCTTCCTGCTCATCAACGGAGCCGTCTTCGGTCCAATACTTATCCGGCGCCGTACAAAATTAATACAAGGCATCACAGAGAAATCCGCACACGAAGACGCAGAACATACCATCAAAATCTTAAGTAAAAGCATCACCACGTTTTATCTTGTTCAATTTTTACTCCTCATCATCATTTTAATTCTATCGGTGGCTGGCGGAGGAAAACATCCGGGAATGATTTAATTTATGAATATCAAACGATTCCTGTTCATTGCATGCGTTTTCATATCACTTGGATGCCAGCACCATATTCCAAAACAAGAGAGATGGGTTGGCGCTCTCACGATCGGTGAGAACAAACAGATTCCGTTCCAGTTTTACCTTGATTTGAATTCCACTGCACCGGCCGGTTATTTTATCAATGGCACAGAACAAACTTCGATTCCTGAAATTCTCCTTCATGATGATTCACTTTCGTTTATCTTTTCTGAATACGGTGCGGCAATGCGCGGAATTTGGAACGGCAAGAAATGGCGCGGCAAATTTTTCCGCTATCGCGCTGATACAAGCTGGAACGAATTTGTTTCAACGCCAAAGGGCAGTACCAAAGAAAATAATAAGTCAGCGATTTCAACTGGACATCCGCTTGCAGGCAAATATCAAGCTTATATTTCCGGCTCAAATGGAATCGATAGTACTTCCATAGCAAACTTTTGGATGAAGAACGATAGTATATTCGGAACGCTCATAGCACCGGACGGCGATTATGGTTTGCTTGCCGGCACACAGGTCGGACCCAAGGCGACACTAACCCGTTTCACTGGATGGCAGGCATTTATCATGGAACTTGAGCGGCAAGGCACACAGTGGAATGGCAGTTTGTACGCGAGAAGCGGCAAACCGATGGAATTTACGCTCGTTCCACAATCGATACTGACGTTAGAATTAAAACCGGAATACATCACAACCATGAAGAATCCAAAAGTGCCGTTCACATTTTATGGAACGACATCGACCGGTACAGTGATAAGCAGTGAGGATTACTCATTGAGGAATAAGGCACTTGTAATAGATATTATGGGAACCTGGTGCCATAACTGCATGGATGCTGCACCTCTTCTTCAACAGATCTACTCTGAATTTGGGAAGGATGGATTGGAAGTCATCGGACTTGCATTCGAGATCAGTGATAATCCTGCAGTGGCAAAGAAGAATCTTGCGCTCTTTCAAACACGTTTTGGTCTCACCTATCCAGTACTTTTCTGCGGAAGTACAAACAATGCAAACGTTCAACAGAAACTGCACTCTCAATTAAACAACTTCAACGGCTATCCGACAACCATCTTTGTGGATAAGAAAGGGATTGTGAAAAAAATCCATGTTGGCTTTAATGGTCCTGGCACGGGCGACGAATACCAACGGCAGATTCAACAATATTATGAAACGGTGAAACAATTAGTGAAATGAATTTGGCAGATGGCAGATCACATGCTGCAGATTTACAATAGTGATTTGGGATTTAAGTATTGATGTTTCCAAGTGATGAGGGAGATGTTCTCCCGAACGGGAATGCAACATAGACAAAGGTCAGGATTGGGAACCGCCTCCCAATCAAGTCACAGAAGTTTTTAATTTTAATGAAAGAATAGTCCGATGGACCACACCCTCATCACAACGAATATTCAACTTGACGGATACCGCGTTATAAATAATCTCGGTGTCGTACGCGGTATCATCGTTCGATCACGCTCGCTCTTTGGTAATATTGGTGCTGGATTTCAGATTCTCTTTGGTGGAAACATAAGTCTTTACTCTGAACTCTGTGAACAAACTCGCCGCGATGCGTACGAACTTATGATTCGGCATGCAGAAGAACTCGGTGGTAATGGTATTCTCGCCTTTCGCTATGATGCTACAGAAATCGCTGCCGGTGTTACAGAAGTATTGGCGTATGGGACAGCAGTTGTTGTGGAAAAAATATAAAATAGAATTTCTGTAACACAACTCCGACGCACCTTTAAGGTGCGTCGGAGTTGAACTTCATTGTTCTGGAGTTCCTTGCTTTTTCATGAACTCCTTTCGCACCGGATTATCTTTCTGATACTGCTTGATCACTAAATATTTTAATTCGGTATCACCGGCATTACGAATGCCATGCTCGACATTAGATGGACAGTAAAAACTTGTGTAGGGTTCAGCTGGTGTCCACTTCCCTCTGAGATACAATTCTGCCTTTCCTTCAAGAATAAAGAAAAATTCGTCTTCCGCATGGACATGCGGCGGGTGTGTTGCTGAGTGCGGAGCGACAACACTCATCTTCAAGGTTTTTCCATCTGCAAGGTTCGGATCAGCGAACCAATATTGATATCCGACTTTTGTTTTTTCAATGTTCTCTAATAAAAACTTATTGATGCAGTTTTCAATTGTGTATTTTGTCGTATCGCAGTTACCAGCATTCTCTGTTTTGGTCAGGGCAGAGACACTTAAGAAGAACAAGCTTAATAGTATTACCGTAGATAGCAACATGATGTGCTTTTTCATAGTATCCTCATTATAGATTAATATTTTTAAATAGTAACATTCTATTTCAGATTTATCAAATTCGTCAGTCGTATTATTCTTGGAGAAATAATCAAGAATTGCGCAAGATGGGAAATCGTGGAAAAAAATAACAAGATAAACCAACAAATCTATTTATTCATATCGAAGAGAATCGATCGGATCAAGATTTGCAGCTTTCCAGGCAGGGTAGACACCAAACACTACTCCAACAAAGGTCGTAATCGCAAATCCAATCAGCGCCCAATCAAGCGGAAAGACCGGCGGGAAATTCAATGCAAGCGCAGTTAAGTTGCCGCCAAGGATGCCAAGCCCGACGCCGACAATGCCACCGATTTGACACAGGACAATAGCTTCGGTGACAAACTGTGATAAGATATTTGACCTACGAGCACCTAGCGCTTTTCGAATTCCAATTTCTTTAGTACGTTCTGTAACGGAAACAAGCATAATATTCATTACGCCGACCCCCGCTGCAATCAGTGCAATGAAGCTCATGAATCCAACGCCAAGTTTGACGTAAAGAGTAAATTCATTAAAGGTCGCGATGAGCGAATCATTCGAGGAAAGAGAAAAATTATCTTCATCACCGGGAGCAACTTTTCGTATCGTGCGAAGAATCATTTGTGTTTCCTCGACACAATCATTATACATTTCCGGACTTTTTGCTTTCACCTTAATATAGACGCTACGTATCTTGCCGTATTGATTAAGGAATGTACTGAGCGGTATCACTACCTTGTTTTCAGACTCCGCTATTGTAGATCCTTTCGATTCAAACGTTCCAATAACAGTATAACGGTGCGCACCCATTTTAACAATACTTCCGACTGCTCCGCCATGCGGAAACAGTTTGTTCTCAACATCCGACATAAGAATGATAACGTATGAGGCATATTTCACATCATCATCCGTGATATTTCTCCCATCTTTAATCGTCCAGTTGTTCGTCCGCATTCCTTCCGGCTCCTCACCACCGACTCCAACATCCGGATTGGTTTTCAGTGACCCAAACTGGACGGTCTGTTCATCCTGAAATACTCCGATACCAACATACTGAGCAAGTGTTACCCGTTCTTTAACAATTTTTGCCTGTTCGTATGTAATATCTTTCCATTTCAGTGATTTCAACCATTGTGTGCGAGTCGCGATAGCTGGCTGCTTCTGAATCTGAAAGGTATTGGTGCCAAGACCGCTCAAACCAACTTCAATACTGTTCTGAAGTACCTGAACTGCGGTCATGACACCGATTATAGAAAAAACTCCGACAATAATACCCAGCAACGTTAACGCTGAGCGAAGTTTGTTGGAGCGGATGGCCGTTAAAGCCATTTTTATTATTTCAGAAAATTGCATAGAAGCTCTTCTGGGGGAATCAAAAATGCCGATCCCTCTAACCCTCGGCCTTCTCTAATTACTCATATCGAAGAGAGTCGATAGGATCGAGATTTGCAGCTTTCCAGGCTGGATAGACACCAAACACTACTCCCACAAACGTCGTGATTGCAAATCCAATTAGCGCCCAATCAAGTGGAAATACAGGTGAAAAATTAAGAGCAAGGGCAGCTAAATTGCCGCCAAGGATGCCAAGCCCAACACCGATAACGCCGCCAATTTCACACAGTACAATAGCCTCGGTGATAAACTGCGAAAGTATATTTGCTCTTCGAGCACCAAGCGCCTTCCGAATACCAATCTCTCTGGTGCGTTCGGTGACAGAGACCAGCATGATATTCATAATACCGATCCCGGCAGCTATCAGCGAGATGAAACTCATAAAACCAACTCCGAGTTTGACGTAGAGAGTAAATTCATTAAAAGTAGAAATAAGCGAGTCGTTCGAAGCAATATAAAAATTATCTTCTTCCCCGGGATCAACTTTTCGTATCGTACGGATAATCATCCGCGTCTCCTCAATGCAAGCATCATACATTTCTGCATTTTTCGCTTGGACCTTGAGATAGATACTGCGAATCTTGCCATATTGTTGAAGAAATGTGCTGAGCGGTAAAATCACTTTGTTATCATTTCCACCTATTGATGAACCTTTCGGTTCAAACGTTCCGATAACCATATAACGCTGAGCACCTACTCTGACAATATTGCCAACTGCACCACCATGAGGGAATAGTTTTTTCACAACATCATCCATGAGTATAACAACCATGGAGGAATATTTCACGTCATCATCCGTGAAATTTCTTCCATCACGTATAGTCCAGTTGTTGGTATAAATCCCTTCCGGTTCCTCTCCGCCAACGTCAACATTCGGATTAGTTTTAAGTGATCCAAATTGGATGGTTTCTGAACTCTGATATGTTCCGATTCCGACATATCGAGCAAGTGTAATCCGCTCCTTGGCTATTTTTGCCTGTTCGTATGTAAAGTCTTTCCATTTCAGCGATTTCAAATATTGAGTACGATTCGCAATTGCCGGCTGCTTTTGAATCTGGAAAGTGTTAGCTCCAAGACCGCTCAAACCAGCTTCAATACTGTTCTGCAGAACCTGAACGGCGGTCATAACACCAATAATAGAAAATACTCCGACAATAATACCAAGCAGCGTCAACGACGAGCGAAGCTTGTTGGAGCGGATGGCCGTCAAAGACATTTTAAATATTTCAGAGAATTCCATGAGTCACGCCAAAAGCAAAACAGTTAAAAGAAAAAGCTTTTCCTATTCATATCTTAATGCATCAACAGGATCGAGACGCGATGCCCGATACGCCGGCAAAAATCCAGAAACAATTCCAACAATAATAGAAACAACCAGAGCAAAGGCTACCACACTCAAGGGCATAGCTGTTGGAAGAAACGTATCAATTATCAGACTTATTGGAAAGGCAATAATAATTCCGATGATACCGCCAATGAGACATAACGCTGCAGATTCCATCAAGAACTGCAGAAGAATAGTCCGCCGGGGTGCACCAATTGCTTTACGGATTCCGATTTCTCTCGTGCGTTCCGTAACCGATACAAACATAATATTCATAATTCCTATACCACCGACAAAGAGCGACATTCCTGTAACAAATAAACCTACCGCGGCAATAACACCGCCAATCTGATTAAACGTTTGAACTAATATTTCTTGCTGGTTAATCGCAAAGTCATCACGATCTTTCGGTTTGAGTCCGCGCGTTTTACGCATAATGCCACGAACTTCTTCTTTTGTTTCATCCAAATCACCCACAGATTTTGCTTTCACCCAAATCTGGATACCGCCACGAAACGACATAAACTCTTTAAAGAAACGGTTGATCGGGACATAGACTCTATTATCAAGACTTTGCGATCCAAGAAAATTTCCTTGTTTATCGAAAACACCTGATACGTGATATAGATACCCGCCAATTTTAACAATTTTCCCAATCGGATTTTCATTTGGGAAAAGATTGGCAGCAACTTCAGATCCAAGGGCACACACAGGCCGCCCTCCGTCGGCTTCTACTCGTGTAAAGAAACGGCCAAATGCAACAGTCGCGCCGCTGGTCTCAAGCATATCAGAACCTGTGCCGACAACAACGACGTTTTCAACAAGCTTTTGTCCATATTTAACATTTTTTAATGTTCCTATGACTGGGTTAACTGCACTAGCATATTCAGAATTTTTTTCAATAGCTTTTGCGTGCTGTATCAGAATATCCTTCCTATTTCGCAGTTTCCAAAAATCGTCATCGTTAATGATCCACGGGAACTTTTGTACATACAAGACATCCGTTCCAAGAGCGGCTATACTCTTATTGAAGGCGCGATCCAACCCTTCAATCGCTGTTCCCATAAGCGTCACAGAAACAATACCGATGACAATGCCAAGTGTTGTCAACACCGAACGCATTTTATTAGCGCGGATGGCTGCAAATGCAATCGCCATCCCTTCTTTGAATTCATCAAATACAAATTTCATGTTATACCATGACCTTTGTTGATCGAGTTATGGCAATTCGATTCTTCATCGGTGCGTCCTCTTCCATCTTGCTATGAACATCTATGGACTTCCATTTCAGTGTGGCTTATTCGTTAGATCGTTATAAAACGAAGACCTCACTGAGATTGGGTTGTCCTGGTTTGCAGTAAATCAGCATTTCCCTATCACCCAAAATCGATCTCAATTAAAATAACGGGAAATATTCCCATATCGACTTTATTCGTATCTTAAAGAGTCGATAGGATCGAGATTTGCAGCTTTCCAGGCTGGATAGACACCAAACACTACTCCCACAAACGTCGTGATTGCAAATCCAATTAGCGCCCAATCAAGAGGAAATACAGGTGGAAAATTAAGAGCAAGGGCAGCCAAATTGCCGCCAAGGATGCCAAGCCCAACACCGATAACGCCGCCGATTTCACACAGTACAATAGCCTCGGTGATAAACTGCGAAAGTATATTTGCTCTTCGAGCACCAAGCGCCTTCCGAATACCAATCTCTCTGGTGCGTTCGGTGACAGAGACCAGCATGATATTCATAATGCCGATACCGGCGGCAAGCAATGAGATGAAGCTCATGAATCCAACACCAAGTTTGACATACTGTGTAAATTCATTAAAGGTCGAGATGAGCGAGTCATTAGAAAAGATGGTAAAATCATCTTCATCGCCCGGTGCTACGTTACGTATACTCCGAAGAATCATGCGTGCTTCCTCAACACAATCCTCATACACTTCTGCATTTTTCGCTTTGATCATAATATGTATGCTACGAAGTTTTCCATATGTATTGAGGAAAGTGCTCAATGGTATAACGACATAATTATCACTATTTCCCCCCAAACTCGATCCCTTCGGCTCAAATGTTCCAATAACACGATAGCGATCATCACCGATACGAACCTCACTTCCTACAGCACCGCCATGGGGAAAGATTTTATTAATAATATCCTGAGCAAGAATTACAACAAAGGAGCTGTAGCGAACATCATCATCATTGAGGCTCCGTCCTTCTTTGATCGTCCAGTTATTTGTGGGCATACCGTCGGGCTCTTCTCCAGCCACGGCAACACTTGGATTTGTCTTCAAAGATCCAAATTGAATAGTCTGTCCGCCTTTCCATGATTCAAGCGCAACAGATTGAGCAAGCGTCATCTTCTCCTTGACAATCAATCCTTGTGGATAGCGTATATCTTTCCACTTCAATGATTTGAGCCACTTGGTATGACCTGCCATAACCGGCTCCTTCTGTACCTGAAAAGTATTGGCTCCAAGACCGCTTAAACCATCTTCAATACTGTTCTGCAGTACCTGAACGGCTGTCATGACGCCGATAATAGAGAATACTCCAACAATAATACCCAGCAACGTCAACGCAGAGCGAAGTTTGTTGGAGCGGATAGCAGTCAAAGACATTTTAAATATTTCAGAGAATTCCATGAATCAAGTTAAAAGTTTAAAGGAAAAAGTTTCCTCTATTCATATCTCAGTGCGTCAACTGGATCGAGACGCGAAGCACGGTACGCCGGTAAAAATCCGGATACAACTCCAACAATAATCGAAACGAGCAGGGCAATGAATACTACACTTAAGGGCATAGCTGTTGGAAGAAAAGTATCAATGATCAAACTGATCGGAAAGGCGATAACAATTCCGATGATACCGCCGATGAGACATAATGCAGCAGATTCCATCAAGAACTGTAAAAGGATGGTTCGCCGGGGCGCTCCGATTGCTTTGCGGATTCCAATTTCTCTCGTGCGCTCTGTAACCGATACAAACATGATATTCATGATTCCAATACCACCGACGAAGAGCGACATTCCTGTTATAAATAAACCTACAGCCGCGATAACACCGCCGATTGTATTAAACGTCTGGATTAACGTCTCCTGCTGGTTGATTGCAAAATCATCCGGCTCCTTCGGTTGAAGACCGCGCGATCTACGTAAAATACCACGGACTTCTTCTTTCGTGTTCTCCAAATCTTCCACCGATTTTGCTTTCACCATAATCTGAAGATCACTTCGATGTGACATAAATTCTTGAAAGAACCGATTGATCGGGACATAGACCCTATTATCAAGACTTTGCAATCCAAGAAAACTCCCTTGTTTATCGAACACACCTAATACATGGTATGCATACCCACCGATTTTAATGATTTTCCCAATAGGATTTTCATTAGGAAATAGATTTGCGGCTACTTCAGAACCAATAGCGCACACCGGTCGTCCTCCATCTGCTTCTATGGGGGTAAAAAATCTACCAAAGGCTATAGTGGATCCACTTGTCTCAAGCAAGTAAGCGCCAGTACCAACAACAACGACGTTCTCTATAAGTTTTTGTCCATATTTGACATTCCGCATTGCTCCCGTTGCAGGATTCACCGCTGCTGCATATTCTGAATACTTTTCAACATCCTTTGCCTGCTGTATGCGAACATTTCGCCGATTTTTAATGATCCACCAATCATCTCCATGATCGGCCCATGACCATTTCTGTATATACAACACATCAGAACCGAGAGTCGCAATGCTCTTATTAAAGGCGCGGTCCAGTCCCTCAATCGCAGTTCCCATGAGGGTGACAGAAACAATGCCGATCACGATGCCAAGTGTCGTCAACACCGAGCGCATCTTGTTGGCACGGATGGCGGCAAAGGCAATCGCCATTCCTTCTTTGAATTCATCAAATATAAATTTCATTTTATGCCATGACCGTTGCCGGTCGAGTTATGACTTTGCGATTCTTGATTGGTTCATCCACTTCCATTTTACCATCACGGAGACGAATCCGGCGATGTGCATGCAACGCAATATCCTCTTCATGAGTCACGAGAATGATTGTATTGCCTTCCTTATGCAGTATATCGAAGAGCATCATAATTTCGTCGCCGGTTTTTGTATCAAGGTTTCCGGTCGGTTCATCTGCAAGCAAGATAGACGGTTGCGTCACAAGAGCACGCGCTATGGATACACGCTGGCGTTGTCCGCCGGAAAGTTCATTGGGTTTGTGATGGATTCGATCCGTTAAACCCACACGTTCTATTGCCGCGCGTGCTAATTTCTTCCGCTCCATCGATCCAATGCCGCCATAAATGAGCGGAAGTTCAACATTGTGGAGGACATCCGATCTGGCAAGCAAGTTAAACGTCTGGAATACAAATCCGATTTCTTTATTCCGAATCTTGGCAAGCTGATTGTCGTTCATATCGCTGACGTTTATGTTGTTCAATTCATACAAACCAGACGTAGGCGTATCAAGACAGCCAATAATATTCATCAATGTTGATTTGCCGGAACCAGACGGGCCCATAATTGCCACATATTCATTTTTCTGAATCTGGATGGAAACACCATCTAAGGCATGAACTTTTTCTTCGCCTACTTGATAGAATTTTGTGATGTTTGTGAGTTGAATAATAGTTGACATTCCGGCTTCCTTTTTATTACTCTACTTCTTTTAGTTTCTTCTCAGCCATTTTGCGAAATGAATCGTTGGATTTGTCATCAAGTACAAAATGGTACATTTCTTTTGCTTCCTTCTTCTGCCCTTTCGCTTGATACGCTTCGCCAAGATAGTAGTGAGAAGCGGTAAAATTCTTATCTAGTTCGAGCGATTTACGGAGATGGACAATCGCCTGATCTGGTTTGCCATTCTCAAGTAACGCTTCGGCGAGACTCTCATAAGAATCTGCTGTATCAGGTCGAAGCTCAACGTATTTTTGAAAACAATTCACCGCTTCCGCTGGATGTTTGGTACGCATATGGAAGTATCCATATTCCTTCCAAACTCTCCATTCCTTTGATTGTGATGACGTAAGCGTTTTCCATTCTTTTTCTGCTTCTGCAGGTTTCTTATTGCGCTCGTAAAAACGAGCTTTCATCAATCGACCCTGTAGTTCATCTTGTTTTACAATTTCATCCAGCTCGCGCCAACCCTGATCTTCGTCACCGCCCATAATCGAAGGAGCCATGAGATAATATTGCGCTAAACCAATACGCGCCGGTACAAGTTTGGGATTGAGCTCCACCGCTCGCTTAAACGCGTTTTTTACTTTGGGTGCAAGAAATGCTTGTTTAATCATTCCTGCATTTTGAGTCTTTTCACCAAGAGCAGCTCCATACCTGAATTGATAGTCGGCATTATTGGGATTGAGATCGACTGCTTCTTCAAGCTGATCAACTGCTTCATCAACATCCCGATCTTTAAATCCGCGATTCAGTAATACTGAGCCAAGACGATAATGCGCTTCAGCGTCGTTCTTGTTTTTATCAAGAATTTGTTCAAACACTGCTTTCGCTTCTGCATATTTCTTTTGTTGGACAAGCGCAACACCTTCTTCAATTGACTGTGCCGGCAAGTGTGTTTGTATCAACAGTACTGTCGCAGCAATAAATCCAAATATTCGCAGGAGCTTTTGCATTCTTATCGTTTCTTTCTCTGTCTTCTTACTTCTTCTCTGTGTCAGCACTTGCTCCGGTTTTTTTCGAGGACTTATTGTCCACTTTCACTTTCGAATCAACTTCCAGATCACGATTGATCGCCTTGAACGATCCTATCACCACTTCTTTCCCCTCAAGGCCATCTGCCTTCACTTCCACATACGTATCATTACTGATGCCGCGTTTCACAGGTAACGTCTTCACAGCACCATTGTTCACAACAAACACCACTTCTTCAAGTTTATCTTCTTCCTTCTTTTTACCAGCGACTAATTGCGCTTCTCCTTCTTTCGGTTCTTCTTTCTTTTCCGTTTTCGGTGCACGTACTGTCACAGACTGGATGGGCACGGTGAGAACGTTAGCATGAGTTTCCGTTTCAATATCTGCCGCCATCGACATCCCCGGCCGGAATTGGATACCTTCAGGAGTATTGATACGAATACGTACTTCAAAATTCGTCACCGCGTCTTGCGTTCCAATGCCTGTCGATTTTGCGGTATTAGCAATCTGCGTCACGATGCCGGTAAATTTACGATCTTGATACGAATCGACTTCGATCCGCGCCGTATCACCTTTTTGCACCATCACAACATCATTCTCACCGACATCGACACGTGCTTCCATAGAAGTAAGATCGGCTATCGTCATAATTTCTGTGCCCTGCGTAAACGTGCTTCCGCTGACGCGCTCCCCAAGTTCAGATATCAATTGGCTCACAACACCGGCCATCGGCGAATAAATTGTGGTCTTTGAAAACTGTTCACGATTTTGTTTTAGGATCGCATTCGCTTGATCATATCCCGCTTTTGCGCTCAGGTAACTCGCTTTTGCAATGTCCATATCAGAATCAGAAATAAGCTTTTTCACAATAAGTTCTTTTGCACGGTTGTAATCTGCCTCGGCTCTGCGAAGGCCGGCATCTGCCATTGCTAAAGACGCTTCTGCATTTTCTAATTGAGCTTGGTATGCATCCGGTTTTATGCGGACAAGCAATTGTCCTTTTGCGACGCGTTGACCCTCGCGAACGGGCAATGCGATAATTTCGCCGCTCACCTCTGCATTAATCTTCACTTGTGTTTCCGGTTGTATCTTTCCTGTCGCTGAGACGATCTGCGTGATCGTTCTCCGCTGAACTTTTTCCGTCTGAACGGTTATGATAGTCTCGCGCCTGCTGCCAAGGAACACGAGCACGCCAAGAACAATGATCACCACTCCGATAATCGAAAAGATGATTATCTTTTTCTTTTTCTTTTTCCCATTACCATTTGCCATTGCTTACTCCTGAGTAGTATGAACTTTTAAAAATATTGTCGACGATCTTCTTTAGTAATTACGTTCACCGATGACATATTCCAAATTGCGTTTTGCAGTGATATAACCGTACGTTGAATTTATTTTTGTCACTTGCGCGTTCACAAGATTTGCATTTGCTATTTGAAGATCGAGAATTGTACCAGAACCGAGATTGTACTTCTCTTCTGCTACTTTACGATCCTGCGTGGCAGAAGTTACACTCTTCGCACTCGCGTCGTATTGTCTCCGTGCAGCTTCGAGATCGAGTAATGCCTTCTTTACATCGACACTGACGTCACGTTCCGTTTGATAAAGCGACAACTCTGCATTGCGTTCCTGTACCTTTGCAATCTGAATACCTTGATTGGTGGAGAAACCGTCGAATAACGTCCAACCTAAGCTGATACCCCAATTAATATTTTTGTTTTCCGATAAACTCGACAATTCTGAAGAAGAAAGACCATATCCTGCAAATGCTCGAGCACTTGGAAGGTAATTGCCCCATGCTTTTGTTACGCTATAACCGGCAGTCTTCATATTTTCAATTGCGTTTTGGTAGTCCGGACGTGAAACAAGCGCACGCTTTCGCATATCGCCAAAACCGCCAAGGGATTGGGTTGTTGTTGCAAGTTCAGTGGAGTCGATGTCAGGAGAAATCGCCGGATCGGCAATCGCATATTCTTCCATGACGTCAAGGCCAATAAGTGATACTAAATCCGCCTTCGATTTATCGTACGTGTTCTGCGCATTGATGAGATTTACTTCGTCAAATGCTACAGCCGATTGTTGACGATACACATCACTGATCGAGAGAGCACCAACACGACTGGATTCCATAATCCGTTCCAACTGCTTTTGGTCTCGTTTCAGATTTTCTTCGCTAACTTTTACAAGCTGCTCATTACGCAGGACTGTTAGATAACTGGCTTGAACCTGAAAAATGATTGATTGCTTCGTTCTTGTGAACTGCTGTTCTGCAATCGCTTTTGCAGATGTTGCCTTACTAAAATTCGATTCCCGCGAAAGCCCGTCAAAGAGTGTATAATTCAAACTGAGTCCGGCAGAGTACGATGTCGTCAGATCTGATCCTCCTGCCGCAAGATATGTTCCTGTCGCCGAATTGTATATCAATCCGGAAGGTGACTCGCGTTGATTACGCGACCAGCTTGACGATGCGGACAGAGTCGGCATGTAAGAACCATATGCAGCCAGGACTCCACTTCGTGCAGCATCGATACCGTTTGCCGCCTGTTGTATATTCAAATTGCGCTGGAGCGAAACGGTAATAGCATCGTTTAATGTAAGCGTCTTCGTAATTCCGGATTGCGTTTGTGCGCCACAAAGTGAAGCTGTTAATACGATTAAAGCCATTATTTTTTTCATTGATACTTCTCCAATGTTTCTAAAATTGGCAGGAAATCAAAAACTACATCTTATAAACGGTTAATTTACAGTAAAGTTGCATCAAATATATAAAACTTCAATACTACATGGCAGTTTGGACGCTTAAAATTAAATATATGTTTCATTTTTCAGGATAACGTCTCTTCTTCATAGGCGGCCGATTCATCACTTCATTTTTGATTGAAAGAAGGTATTGTAAAGCGGCATCGTGTTCGTTCGGAATAGCACCATCGAGAATGGCATCGGTGATTTTGTCCTTTAACACACCCACCATCGGGCCTTCGGTAAGTCCGCACACCGACATTATTTCTTCGCCACGCAACGGCGGCTGCCAATTTCTGATACGATCTTTTTCTTCTACTTCTACCATCTTGGTGATAACAAGCTCGTAGTTTCGTTTTACGTGCTCTACAAGTTTTTGATTCTTTGAAGTAATATCAGCCCGACATAATACCATAAGGTCATCAATATCGTTGCCGGTTTCAAACATCAATCGGCGAACAGCGGAATCTGTCACGCCATCATCAACTAATGCCTGTGGACGGAGGTGAAGGCGAATTAGTTTTTCTATGTATGGAAGGTTCTCCAGCGGAAATCGCATCCGGCGGAAGATGCGCTTTGCCATTCGTGCGCCGAGATCTTCGTGTCCATGAAATGTCCAGCCAATTTCCGGTTTGAATGCTTTCGTTTTCGGTTTGCCTATATCGTGCAGAAGCGCCGCCATGCGCAGCCAAAGATTATCCGATGCTGCTGCAACTTTATCCACAACCTGCAGCGTATGTTTGAAAACATCTTTGTGATGATACTCTTTTAATTGATCCACGCCTGCCATCTGTGCAACTTCTGGAAAAACAACCTGCAGAACACCTGAGTCGTACATCAATTGAAGTCCGATGGACGGAGCGGAACTTGACATGATTTTCAAGAATTCATCCGAGATGCGCTCCTGAGAAACAATCGCCAGCCGCCCAGCCATTTTCTGTGCAGCGTTCAGCACATTCGGCTCAATGGTAAATCCAAGCTGTGAGGCAAAACGCATCGCGCGCATAATGCGGAGCGGATCATCGTCGAATGTAACTTCCGGGTCGAGCGGTGTGCGCAGAATCTTTTCCTGCAGATCACCTTCACAATTAAACGGGTCGATAATTTCGCCGAAGGTTTTTTCATTGAGACTTGCGGCCATTGCATTCACGGTAAAATCACGCCGTGACAAATCTTCGTTCAGCGTGCCGGCTTCGACATGCGGGTTCCGGGAATCTTTCCGATAACTTTCTTTTCGTGCACCGACAAATTCCAATTTCCTGTCATCCAGCGGCAACATTGCTGTCCCAAAGTTTTCAAAGAGAATAAGATTTGTTCTGCCAAAATCTTTCGCAACAATTTTTGCAAACTCCACACCGCTGCCGATAACAACGATGTCCGTATCTTTACCTTCCCTGCCAAGCAGGATATCACGCACATAGCCGCCAACAACGTACGCTGCAATACCCTCACGGTCGGCAATAACACCGACGCGTTTCAGAATCTCATCCTGAATATCAATACACTTTGTTATCATATCTATGCGGTTGTAATTTTCTGCGATTCGATCTTCTGTAAAATTTCCTGCGCCACTTCCAGTGCATGCAAACCATCGCGGCCGGTAACCGGCGTTTCACTATTCTTTTGCACAGACTCGATAAAGCGCTCAAGTTCATACTTCAAGGCATTCACTTCCTGTACTTCTGGCTGCTCATATATAATGATCCGTTTGTGCTGGCCTTGATCAATCTTGCCAAGCATCATCGTCGATTTTACGTTAGGTGTCTGCTCATCAACCAAACGAAATACTTCTGCCAATCCTTGCGCAAAATCGATGGATATGTATGCGTCTCGTTGAAACAGGCGCATCTTGCGCATTTTATTTTGCGAGATGCGGCTTGCTGTTACATTCGCAACACAGCCATTTTCGAATTGCAGACGCGCGTTGGCAATATCGGGTGTATCCGAGATGACAGCAATACCGTTGGCATCAATGCGCGACACTTTCGATTTCACCAGGCTCAAAATCAAATCAATATCATGAATCATCAAGTCGAGCACAACCGCCACATCCGATCCTCGCGGGTTAAATTGCGCCAGCCGGTGTGATTCAATAAACAAAGGCGTAATATTATATGGTTCCAGGGCAAGAATAGCCGGATTGAACCGTTCAATATGTCCGACTTGCAATTTCAACCCGTTTATCTCCGCCCGTTCGGTCAGCGCTTTTGCCTGTTCAATAGTGGCAGTAATTGGTTTCTCGATGAGGAGATGCACACCGCGCTTGATCACTTGCATCGCCACATCATAATGCGATTGCGTCACCGTGGCAATGCTGACCGCTTCGACTTGAGACAACAGATTATCGAGAGTCGAAAATGCTTTGATTCCAAACTCCGCCGCTAACTTTTCAGCTCGCTGCGAGTCAAGATCATATACGCCGACCAACTTTACCGAAGAAATCTCCGCATACATTTTTGCATGAAGACTGCCAAGGTGTCCAACGCCAATAACACCAACACGTAATGGATTCATTTTTGTATCCTTCAATTCTTTTACACCGGTTGATAATACACCGCCATACTTTTTTCTTTTTTTGTTTTAAATATTACTTCCTAATAAGAAGATATGCTATATAGGCTGGTAAGTTGCCAATCAATACAAACAATGTCCATAAAACATATTTTTCTTCTTTTTGTCGGGAATCAAAGTAGACCCAAACAGGTAATGATATCCAGTAAATAATAAAACTGAAAAAGAATAAAATGCCAATTATTAGGATACTTTTTCCCCATACATTATCCTTGTTTTCAATATTATATGATAGACCTATAAAACCTGCCAAACCGCTATTGTTATTTTTTATTGGGACTAAAAGATGGTTAACAATATCATTATGCTCTCCTTCCCTTTGAATAGCTGAAGCCGATAATAATAATAACTTTTGTTCTTCTGAGAGGTTGTCACTTATTGAATGAACAATTTCTTTAGTTTCACTGGTTGCAAGTTCCGACACATTTCTATTAAGCGGAGTAGATGCAGCAAGGAATCCATTAGCATAAATAAACGTTCCGTTATTGGATATAAACCAAACTGTAGAAATCTCGGGATTCTTAAGCAGATCGTTTAAACGGGATTTAAATAAATCGCCCGATATATCTGATGCATTCAAATTCTGAAAACCGTTAAGAAGGTTTTGACTTTTAAGCCGATTTTCAGTGTTTTCAGTATTTTTATGGTTGTAGAAAAAAATACTTAATACAAAAATCAGTATAGCTGATAATCCGGAAATCAGAGCTATCCAAGGCAGTGATTTTATGATATTGTTTTTCATATCGCTTCCTTTAAATTAAAAATTAATATAACACTTGAAATAGGTATAAAAAGAATGCTCATCAAAATACCGCATTGGAATATTTTTACAAATAATTCAGGTAGAGTTGAATGATAATTTCCTATGAGAATCATAACCGTTGGAAAAAAACACAGTACTGTTAATAGTACCAATACAATTTGTTGATTGTCATGTGTTTGTTTTTTATCAGAAATACGCTTTAGCAATAAAGACGATGTTTTTTCTTTATCATTTTCATCAAGCCATAAATTCTTGCCAAAACTACCTTTAATAAGAGTTTCGACATTGTGTTCAAGAGAATTATCCATTTTTATTCTTATTACTTGTATAAGTTTTTATAAAAGCAAGTCTTGCTCGACTGAGAAGTGATTCGGTAGCTTTATATGTTTTGTTTATTGTGACTGAAATTTCTGTAATACTTTTTTCTTCAATATACTTTGAAATTAACAGCATTCTATATTCTTTATTAATTTGGGCAAGTGTTTTGACAACTATAAGTTCTGTAGAATTTTCATCTGATTGATTTTCAGGTATAACTTCATATTCGGAATTTTGAGATAGTATGTCCTTGTTATACTTTTCACCTTTAATTTTGCTTCGCAAGTAATCGGAGGCTTTATGTTTGGCTATTCCACATAACCATGTAAAGAAGCTGCTATTCCCTTTGAATTTATGAAGGTTTTCAAAAGCAATAATGAAAGTTTCCTGCCAAATATCTTTGGCATCTTCCCGATGTCCTTTAATAAAATGCAATATGTACACATATAATAAATCCGCAAATTCTTTATATAAATTTTCATAAGCACTTTTTTCGCCATTTAATGCGTCATAAATAAGAATCCTTTCTTTTACATTCATTCTAACAGCTTTTCATTAATATTTTCTATTTATTAGTTAATGTTACGCAAGGTAGAAATAGCGCCTAATAAAGTTGTCATGCCCGAATGTTTTAATCGGGCATCCATTTTTCTGGATTCCTCTAAAAACGTGAGGGAATGACAGCTGTTCTTTTCTTCTTTGTGCAACATCACTTATTAGTCGAAATAAATGTAAAAATCCTTCGCTTTATTTTTATGAAAGAATATTTTTGTCGCTAATATTGAAGCATTGTGAGAATGAATAATGCGAAAATCACCTTGTAGCTTTTATCGTGAGTTCGCATTCTGTCCGCCCGAACTTTTTGCTTGAGCGGCAAGAAGAATTCTATCGAAGCCGCCAAACCGTACATCGTGGTAATAAAGCAGCGCTGTGTACACGTTCACCGTTCGCCAATCGTTGCCTTCAAGTGTCATCCAATCATTCTCGTTGATCACATACTGGTAATCGTACGCTCCGCGGCGAATCCATGTAAGAAGCTTGTAATGTTTTATTGCATCATCGTACTGCAGCCGCCACTTTTCATCCACCTTCCAACCATTAAAATCTCCAACGACATAAATCTTGTCATTCGAATTTTCTTCGGGCCGTCCCAATTCAAATTGAAACTGTACGTAATCTGCGTAGCGATTTCCAGTGCTCAGTGTGGACGTTCCATTCTGATCCTCTGCACCTTGCCATTGCCATCGACCCATGTCTGCGCCATCGCGCAGGCGTAAAATTTCATAAGGCGGAAAAAGATCGGCATCACGAAGGTCTATGCGGCGATATTCATTGCCAGGCTGAAGATTGTCGATCACAAACTTCAGAGTGTTCGTTCCCAAACCATCAATGAACGTGTTCGAATTTCTGTTGTCAGCATCAATCCGGTGCGGTGTTTCTATTTCCCGGTTGCGATAAATATCGACCGTCTTAACAAAATTCGCATACAACGGGCTTGCATCATCCATACGCGGCGGTGGAAGCGTAAAGAATAGAACTGCTTTATTCACCTGATTCTGCGGTGAAATCTCCGACTGCAGGTAACGATTAAAAATCATCAAGACTGAATCTTCAATATTTTCTACGGCAAAAATTTTTCCATCAGCTTGTAATTCATTCTTATTTTCATCCCATATTTCGACTTTGTAATTGCCTGATTGCGGCAAATGTTCTAATCCTTTTATTCCCGGTATAAGAAATGAATATGTTCTTTCGTAATTTCTTACTCCGCTGGGAACTATCTCAAATGGAATCTGGCTTGTGGAATAATTCCTAAACTCATCATTGATGAACGACGACTGCGTGATATTCCAATCCTTATCGCAATGGAATATCTTCACCCGATAGTTTTCAAGTGTCGTCTCATCAACGTCAAACGAAATCGTCACCGGATGTGAATCCAACAAAACAATCGGAAAATTTGCCTTTGCTGTACCGTTGATGCGCATGCTTTTAATATGATCAGAATAAATCGTCTGCGCGGAGCACGACGCAACGACCGTAAAGATGAGGAGAACAAATGTCCGCATAGAGTGTCTCATAGTTTTACTTGAACTGTCCATCCAGCCAGTGTTGAAATTCTTTTGTATTATTAAACACAAAATCTGTTTTCATTTGCAGCACTTTTTCTTTCGCATACGAATCCCATACGACAGCGGCTATCTTGACGCCGGCTTCGCGTGCCGCCTTCACATCGGAAACAGCATCCCCTACCATCAGCAGTTCTTCCGGCTGAAGCGTAAAGTGTTCCATAATTTTCAATAACCCTTCTGATGATGGCTTGTGCTTGACAACATCATTTCCTGTTACCATATAATCGAAATATTTATCAATACGGAATTCCTGCAATGTAATCGTTGCGGTATACGTTCCCTTGCCCGTGAAGAGAGCCAGTATTTTACCGTGTTCTTTTATGGAACAGAGAATATTTTCTATTCCGGGATAAATCCGTGCTAACCGATTGTGGTTTGTACGATAGAACGAGAGGTAATCTTTCATCACGATATCAATTTGGTCTGCACGAACGATGGAAAGCAGCGCTCCTTCTTCCGGCGGACCGAACATTGCTGTTATTTCAGGAATGCTGTATGTTCTCCCCGCATATTTTTGCGCAATGTAATTAAACGAGTCATAAATGAGCTGATTCGTTTGTGTTAATGTACCATCCATATCGAATACAATGCATTTCAAATGTTTCACAGATTATTCCTTATTGCAGCCATTCATGATTGTTCGTCATCATCACATCACAACGATACCGAATAAAAAGCGATGATCGCGATACCTCGTATCAATATAAACACAAAAGGCATCAAGCGGAACACTGAACGCTTCGTTCGTATCATTTGATGAGCGCAAGAAATTACGCTTGAACTTCGCGCAGAACTAACGGGTGGGTGAGAAATCTTCAGTATTTGCACAAACACATTATTTTGTGCGCAGGGTAATCGCTCCGATATTTGTAGCTTGTTTCCGAATGACGATGACGTTGGCGATAGTAGTATCGTTCAACTTCGGATCGCCTGATTGAATGGTGACAGTATACGTGTTTTCCGGTATATCCGAGATTTGAAATGAACCGTTGGGATCGGTTAAAGTTGACACCGAATCCACACCGGTGTAAGTGCGTACAGACGATACATTGGGAAGTGTATCAGGTCTCACAACAGAGCCCAGAATCGAACCGGAAAGCACTGTGTTCTGCACACGGATAATTGGCTTAAAAAAATAGAGCTCGCCGTTTTTATACACTGAACGACTTGCATCAAAATCAAATGTCAATTGTAGTTGCTGTCCTTCAATAATTTGAAAGCCATAGGCAATGGAATTGCCGGACTGGATTGTTGGATCCACATTGAGCAACTGTTCCGGTCCGTTTTGTATTATCGTACATGGGCCAAAATTAATTTTGATTTGATCATAGGTGCCAACGGGGACTTTGTTCAGCGCCAATTGAAGATTCCTGCCGTTTCGCAGATTGAGCAAATCGAATGATCCCGATGAGTTGGTAGTTGCGACCGTCCACCCAATATCCGCCGTTGTGCCGGTTCGATGAATCGAAACACGGTCCACGACAATATTCATTTGCTGAAAACTTGCCGGAGCATCGAGCACTTTGATAAAAAGTTCTCCCTGAAAATTTGCGCCATTGCTTGAACAACTCACAAGGATGAAACTCAGAAGAATACATGTCAAGACGGCAAACAAGTATTTGTGCTGAACCGGTGTTGTCATTTTACTTTTCTCTACTCCGTTGATGTACTAATTTATAACCTTTTGAATGAATGTAAAGTGGATAACGTTCTTCCAAATACTCAAGCTTGCTTATCCTTCAAAAACTCTCTAATTTGAATGTATGAAAAGTCAAATCATACTGAAGAAAAACGAAGAACACAGAATTACTGCCGGACACCAATGGGTGTTCAGCAATGAGATTGCATCTCTTCGCGGTACTCCGGAAATCGGTGAAGTTGTTGAACTGCTCCGGCATGACCAAAAGTTGCTTGGACTCGGCTTCTATCATCCTCATTCGCTCATCGCCTTTCGTTTTCTTACATCAGAGCCGGAAGAAATTGGATTTAGTTTTTTTGAGAAAAGAATTCAGCAGGCACTTGCACTGCGTCAAAGGCTCTACCCCGGCGCAGAGACATTTCGGCTTGCACATGGCGAAAGTGATTTTCTGCCCGGGCTGATCATCGACAAATATAACGAGTTCATTTCCATGCAAATCCTTTCTGCAGGAATGGACAAGCAAACGGATATCATTTGCGATGTACTGGAAACGATATTCCATCCCAAAGCCATTGTAGCCCGGAATGACGTGGCCATTCGCTCGCTGGAAGAATTACCATTAGAGAAAAAAATTCTACGGGGAAACACCGGTATTACAATTATCGATGATGGTGTGAAGTTTGAAGTAGATGTACTCAATGGACAAAAGACCGGTTTCTTCCTCGATCAGCGCGAAAATCGGAAAGCAATTCATCGTTATGTTATTGGCGGAACCGTACTAGATTGTTTCTGTAACGAAGGCGGATTTGCCCTACACGCCGCATCTGCGAATGCAGTATCTGTTCGTGGAGTAGATATTTCTGAATCGGCAATCACAAAAGCCAAAGTGAATGCCCGGTTGAACTCTGCCGCTGTGGAGTTTGAGATTGGCGATGTGTCCGAAACGATAAAATTGCTTGGCGAGAAAAACAAGAAATTTGATATGGTTATTCTCGACCCGCCGTCATTTACAAAAAGCAAAAAGAACATTCCAGCTGCGCTGCGCGGATACAAAGACATGAACGCGACGGCAATGCGGTTGATCAACGCAGGCGGATTTCTCGTGACGGCATCATGCTCGCACCATATCACAGAGGATGGATTTCTTTCCACCATCGAACAAGCTGCGGTGAAAGCGAAACGGCGTGTACAGCTTCTGGAATTTGCAGGTGCGGCACCGGATCATCCGGTCATACCAGCAATGCCGGAAACGAAGTATTTGAAATTCGCGATCTTTGCCGTTCGGTAGATATTATGGTAGAATCCGATCACAGATCGGATGACAGGACATACTTTGGAATTATTTACAGAATTAAACTGTTATTAAATTGAAACCAATGAAATACGACATAAACACATACCGAACGATTCTACTCCTTTTTCTCGTATTTTTTCTTTGCACCAACTCCTTCGCACAATCACCGATAATAACAGACACAACGATGGTCTTTACACCTTCCAATCCAAATCTCATACATCCGCAAAGTTATAGACCAATGGTAAGAGCATGGGGACTCGATCTTCTCATGTCCAACAATGGATTCGGTCTCGGAACGTTTTATCGGTACGAAATGACTGATGAGCTTTCTTTGATGTTCAACTTCGCCATCTCGGACGTAAAGGACGAAACTGAATTTGAACAATATGATTACTACGGAAACAGCTTCGTTCCCGGAAAAAAGAACCGGCTTCTCATGATGCCACTTACGGCAAGCGTAGAGTACCGGTTATTCAAGGATGACATCGTAGATAATTTTCGGCCATTCATTGATGCCGGACTTGGACCAACGATGGTGTTCGTTGCACCGTATGCACATCCTACAGTATATTACTACCCGGATGGTACATATAATTATACAGATCCTGGAAAAATCGATTTTTTCACCAGCTTAAAGTACGGCAAGATGCGATATACTCTTGGCGGTTACATTGGAGCCGGCGCATATTTTGGGATGGAAAAGGGAACGATTACCGGTCTCAGTGTAAAGTACTTCTACGCTCAATTCCCGGATGGGATTGAAGTGATGTATGGCGGTTTTGTTAGAACCTTCGGCGGATTATTTATAACGCTTTCATTTGGTTCGATGTTTTAAGTGCATATAGAACTCGCTCCCAAGCTCCGCTTGGGAGCGTAACTTGAAGGCTCTGCTTTCCCGATATTCACCATTCCATTTCTACGTTCACTAATCCTTGCTTACTCTCATAATTTTGCGCATTAGAATAACGCCAATAACTCGCTTCTTCAACATACCCACGTTGAACAGGATTGTTATGTATATATTCTATCTTCTGATGCATCATCTCATCTGTCGTTATTTCTACAGGATGACTCCCTTCCTGCCAAACCTGATATTCGCTCTCTGTTTTATGGCTCAATTTGTTTTGTCTCAACTTCCTGAGTATACCTGCATTCTTCCGTTCCGTGAAGTAATCAATAATGGCACGCGCTGTGTACGATTTGAATGATTGTATCACCTTCGTTAACTCATCGCTTTGAACAACACAATGAAGATGATTTTCCATTATAACATATGCGTAGAGTTTTGCCTTTTTCTCTTCTTGTAGATATCTCAATGAATCAAGAATAATGTCTGTTACCTCCCGATTGGAAAATATCGGCAACCAATCTACAACCGTCATTGTAAGAAAATGAGGATACTGTGAATCATATATTTTGTACCGACTGCGCCCCATATTTATCGTTTTTTGTTTTGAAGCGGAGCTTCATCACTCCTTGTTCCCAAACAGAGTTTGGGAACAAGGTAAAATATTTCTCAGAGGTGTCTTTTCAGAAAAGCACCTGTGTAGGAACGAGGATTTTGAGCAATCTCTTCCGGTGTACCGGTTGCAACAATTTCTCCGCCTCGCTCGCCTGCATCAGGTCCTAAATCAATGACAAAGTCGGCACACTTCACGACATCCATATTATGTTCGATAACAATAATGGAATGTCCCGCCTCAACGAGTGCGTCAAAGCACTTAAGAAGTTTTGCAATATCATCAAAATGAAGTCCGGTTGTCGGCTCATCAAAAATGAAGAGCGCATTGCCTTCCTGTTCACTCGTCGAAAGATGATGCGCAAGTTTAATGCGCTGTGCTTCGCCGCCTGAAAGCGTTGTTGCAGGTTGGCCAAGCCGTAAATAGCCCAGTCCTACATCATCCAAGACCTTCAATCGTTTTGCAATGCGCCGGCTATCCGGTCCCAGAGAGAAAAAACCCATTGCCTCTGTCACGGTCATATTCAAAATATCATCCACATTCTTACCGCGGTATCGGACATCGAGTACCTCCTGCTTAAAACGCTTGCCTTTGCACGATTCGCATGGCAGAAAAATATCTGCGAGAAACTGCATTTCGATGCGCTGCAAACCGTCGCCTTCGCACACCTCACACCTGCCGCCGGGCACGTTGAATGAAAAATGTCCGGGCGCATAACCATGGGTCTTCGCCGCCGGTGTGTGGGCAAGCAAGTCGCGGATGAGATCAAAAATTTTAATGTACGTGATCGGATTCGAGCGCGGACTTCTGCCGATAGGCGACTGATCAATCAATTCGACACGATTGATATAATCGATTCCTTCGATCGCTTTACATATACCGGCAGTTCCATCAAAGCCGCCTTTCCGTTTCATGATTCCGGCATATAAAACTTCGTGCACGAGCGTACTCTTGCCGGAACCACTCACTCCGGTTACACAGACGAACATATTCAGCGGAATACGGATATCAATATTTTTCAGATTATTTGCCGATGCACGGTGAACAAAGAGCGATTGCTCATTGTCCGCTCTTCTTGATTTTGGTGTTGGAATTTTCAGCGTGCCGTTCAAATACTGCGCGGTAAGAGATGACGGGTGCTGAAGAAGCTGTTCCATTGTTCCTTGAAAGACAAGTTCGCCGCCATGCTCACCGGCTCGTGGTCCTATATCTACAATCATATCGGCTTCGCGCATCATCTCATCATCGTGCTCAACGACGAGTACGGTATTTCCGATATCGCGCAATGATTTCAACAGAGCGATGAGCCGCCCGTTGTCGCGCGGATGCAGTCCGATGGTCGGTTCATCAAGAACGTAAAGCGATCCCATCAGCGAAGAGCCGAGCGATGTGGCAAGATTGATGCGCTGCGATTCGCCGCCGGAAAGCGTCATCGACAAACGGTCCAGTGTGATATAGCCCAGCCCTATTCCGTCGAGAAAGCGAAGCCGCTTGCGAATTTCTTCCAAAATACGTTTGGCAATTTCTTCTTCATAGTTCGAGAGCGAAATGTTCTGGAAAAACAAGTTCGCCTCTTCAATTGTCATGTGCACAATGTCGCGGATATTTTTCCCGCCGACACGAACATTGAGTACTTCTTTGCGCAGCCGCGAACCGCCGCATTCTTCGCACGTTGTATATCCGCGAAAGCGGCTGAGGAAGACACGATAATGTAGTTTGTATGATTTGCGTTCGATGTATTTAAAGTACTTATGAATGCCGTCGAATCCTTTCCATCCATTCATGACGACTGCAAGCTGGTCTTTTGTCAATTCGTTAAATGGAACATCGAGCGGCACATTTGCTTCTTTAGCAATACGGAGCAGATCGACAAGATTTTCCCGCCAGCGAGGAAATGTCCACGGCAGGATAGCGCCTTGCCGAATTGTCTTGCTGGGATCCGGTACAACAAGATCCATATCGATGCCAATGATTCTGCCGAACCCCTGGCACGTGGGGCACGCACCGACCGGATTATTGAATGAAAAAAGTCGCGGCTCCGGGTCTTCATATCGTATGCCGTCTTCTATACACTCAAAATGCTGGGAGAAACGGAGCAGTTGCTTTTGCTCCAACACATACATGTGCGCGTACCCGCTTCCTTCTTCAAATGCAGTCTGAATGGAATCTGCCAATCGCGTTACATTTTCTTTTCCATTCTTGCGTACGATAAGGCGATCCACTAACACATGAATATTCTTTTTTGATTTCGTTTTAAATGCTTGCTCATTCAAATCGATCAGCTCGCCATCCACAATAAGCCGGAAAAAACCGCGCTGCTTGAGAACGTCTAATTCTTCCTTCAGCGTGCGCCCCGCATGTTCATGCATCGGGAACATCACGTACACTTTTGCTCCATCCGGTTCCTGCTGGATTCTATCAACAGCCGTCGTCACGGTATCTCTCGTTACCAATCTACCGCAAACCCGGCAATACGTTTGTCCGATGCGGCCAAAGAGCAGCCGAAGGTAATCGTAAATTTCTGTAGAAGTGGCGACGGTTGAGCGCGGGTTGCGTGAAGTGGTCTTTTGTTCAATGGCAATCGCCGGACTCATTCCTTGAATCAAATCGACATCCGGTTTCTCCATACGCTCAAGAAACTGCCGGGCGTACGATGAGAGACTTTCCACATAACGCCGCTGACCCTCGGCATAAATTGTATCGAATGCGAGGCTCGATTTACCGGAACCGCTCACACCGGTAAAGACAATGAGTTTATTCCGCGGCAGCGTGAGGCTGACGTTCTTGAGATTATGAACTCTTGCCCCGCGGATAATGATATCGGATGGCTTCCGGGAAACCTTCGGAAGGTTGCTCTGCTCTAACCCAGAGACCTTCTGAAGGTTCGCTTTTGTTTTCTTTTTTGCCATAAGTATATGTAAGATACAGAAAAAAGAGGAGACGGGAAAACAAAGTCAACCTTATTACCTTGTATTTAGGAAAGAAACTTTGTAGGTTTATATCAATATTTAATGAGGATATTTCTTATGGGGAAAAAAATACTTGTGGTAGACGACGATGAGTCTGTGCGCAAATCCGTAACTGCTGCACTTAGAATGAAAGGCGGTTTTGAAACACTGGAAGCCGAAGATGGATTCGCAGGGCTTGAACTTGCAAAACAACATCATCCTGATTTGATTATTAGCGACGTTGTGATGAAGAATTTAAACGGCTTCCTTATGTTAGAAGTGCTGAAGGAGTATCCGGGAACTGCCGATATACCTATTATTATGATGACCAAGGAAGCCCAAGCAGACAGGGAATGGAAAACTGGCGCAGCTGTAGAATATCTTACAAAAGGATTCACTCTCGACGTGCTTCTCGAGAAAGTCAATTCGATTCTCAAAACAAAATCTACATCATAAATCATTCGATAGATTCATACAGCTCCGCAATATCTGAAATCAAATTCCACATGGCTTACAAGGATAGAGAGCCCCGCTTGTTTGCCGCCACGTAAAAACAGAACGTCCCATCAGGATTACCTCACGGGACGCGTGAATAAAAATGTAGGTGTTCAATATATTGAACACCTACAAAGATTAAATATTTTTACTCTTCTTCTTCCTTCTTATTCTTCGCGCTGGCTTCGATGACCTTCTCTGCTGCTTCACGCGGCATCTCATCGTAATGCGAGAACTTTGTTTTGTACACTCCGCGTCCCTGTGTCATAGAACGGAGAATCGTGGAATACTTATGAATCTCGGACATCGGAACGGTGGCTTTAATAATTTGGAAATGCCCTTCTGCTTCCATCCCTTGAATCTTTCCGCGCCGTCCTGAAAGATCGCCCATAACATCGCCCATATATTCTTCCGGCACTGTCACTTCAATAATATTGATCGGCTCCAGAAGAACTGGTTTCGCTTCCATAATGCCTTTTCTAAAAGCCATAGCACCGGCAATTTTGAAAGAATGTTCATCAGAATCCACCGCGTGGTATGAGCCGTCGAAAATTGTCACTTTCACATCCACCACTTCGTAACCGGCAAGCACGCCGCGCAGCATCGTTTCGATAACGCCCTTTTCAACCGCCGGCACAAAACGTCCCGGCACGACGCCGCCGACAAGAGCATCTTCAAATTCAAATCCTGCGCCTCGCGGCCGTGGTTCAATTTTAATATGCACGTGTCCGTATTGTCCGCGACCGCCGGTTTGTTTCTTGTGTTTATATTCTACATCCGGTGCCACAGCACGGATCGCTTCTTTGTATGGAATTTTCGGCTCAGTAAGATCCACATCAACGCTGTACTTGAGTTTCAGACGTTTGGTCACTATGAGCAAATGCAATTCGCCCTGTCCGGCAATGATAGTCTGGCTCAGTTTGCCATCGACCGAAACAACAAATGTCGGATCTTCCTCGTGCAAAGAATGCAATCCATTTGCCATCCGGTCTTCATCCCCTTTTACTTTAGAATGAATTGCCATGCGAATAACCGGATCCGGGAAAGCGATCGCTGAGTACACGACCGGAAAAGTCCGGCTGCTGAGCGTGTTATTGGTATGCGTATCTTTCAACTTCACCACGGCGCCAATGTCGCCTGCTGTCAGCTTTGCAATTTCCTGTCGCTCTTTGCCGTTCATCAAAAACAATTGTCCGAGGCGCTCGCCTTTACCGTTGGATTGGTTCAAAAGATCCAATCCCGGCATGATTGTACCGGAATACACACGGAAGTACGATAACTCGCCAACGTGCTCCTCCGAAACTGTTTTAAATACAAAGAGCGACGGTTCCTTCGTTACATCAGGCTCTACATCAATTTCCTTTTTATCGGTGGTATTTGTTGCTTTCACTGCACCGCGATACTTTGGCGAAGGCCCGTAGGTATCGATGAAGCTCATGAGTGGTCCCACCCCTATGCCAAACGTAGCGGCAGTACAATAGATGGGGAAAATTTTTCGCGTGAGCAGTGCAATGCGGAAGCCGTTTTCGAGATCGGCATCTTTCAACGTACCATCCTCGAAAAACTTATTCATTAAAGATTCATCGGTTTCTGCAATTTTTTCGATGAGTTCTTCGTGCAACTGTTCAGCTTTCTGCTGCAGGTCGGCGGGAATATCGAGCTCAATAAATTTTCCGTTACCTTCCCGATTGAATTTCAGCAGTTTCATCTTCAGTACATCTACAACGGTGTCAAATGAAAGCCCTTGGTTCAGGGGAAACTGCACCAGCACAACATCATTCCCAAATCGTTCTTTTGCTGTCGAAACCGCCTGATCGAAATCGGCGTTTTCTGCATCCAATTTATTGACCACTAACAGTGCAGGCAGATTGTGAGCTTTTGTGTAGTTCCACACTATTTCAGTACCGACTTCCACACCTTCAACCGCTTTGACAAGTACAACCGCAAGATCAGCGACACGCAGTGAACTAATAACTTCGCCCGTAAAATCTGAATAGCCTGGAGTATCGATAATATTGATCTTTGTTCCCTGCCAATCGGTATGAAGTACAGCGGCGTTGATAGAAATCTTGCGTTCAATTTCATCCGCATGATAATCAGAGATTGTCGAACCGTCTTCCACACGTCCCATGCGTGCAGCGGCTCCTGAGACAAACATCAACGACTCGGTCAACGTCGTTTTCCCTGAACCTCCGTGACCGATAAATGCAATGTTTCGAATTTTATCAATTGAATATTCTTTACCTGTTGTTTTTGACACGATGGTCTCTCCTATCCTTAAAATAGCAACGCCAGCATTCCGCTGCAGAAGGCAGGCGGGTATCCGTCGTCAGCATAAAATTCTTTTTTCTTAGGACTACATCAGAAGATATCCTGCGAGCGACGCCCGAGCAAGGATACAACGCGATTGATGACGTTGCCGAACAATGCGCTCACGCGCAAGAGCGGCTCTTCCAACATCTGTTGAAAACGTTCCTCAAAACGAGTCACGTTTTCCGTAATGCGTTTGAACGCAACAAAAACTCCCTGCACCATGTTGACCTGTTCGTCCACTTTGGAAGCTATCAAACGCAGCTTGTCCGTCATTGTATTGATATTTTCGAGGATCGGTTTCAGGTTTTTATTCAAATCGACAAGCTCACGCTGCAAGATCTGCAGAAATGCATTGAAGCGAGTCAGGACAACGATAAGATAAATGCACAGTGCGGAAGCGCTGAACAGCGCTAGTATTATTGAAAGATGAATTAATGTTTCCACTCGAGTTTCCCTCTTATGGATTTAGTGAATAGTGTTGTTTGGATTTCAATACACAATCAGGCGTTCTTTCCGCCTTCGTTCTTGGTGCGCGCGTGATTCATAACACGATCTGCATCGCCCATGATTGAGTCGGCCTTGCGGCGTGCATCATCTACCAGCGAGCTGGCTTTTTGTTTTCCTTCATTAATAATATCGACTGCTGTCGATTTCGCACGCGCCATATATTCCTGAGCGTCATCCATCATATCGCCTGCCTTTTCTTTTATATCGGCGCGCAGTTCTTTGCCTGTTTTTGGTGCATAGAGCAGCGCAATTGCCGCACCGACGATACTGCCTGCGATGAACCCAACAATGAGTCCTTTCGCCATACCATCATTTTCCTGTGCCATTACAACCTCCTGTATGTGACGATTTTAACTGTTGAACTGAACATCATTACATTTTCATCTCAATTCTTCTCTCCATCAACTCACATTCGTATCTTACTCTGCCTGCCGTGAGTGAACCAACCGGCAGGCAAAGGGATAAGAACCTAACGGGACTTCTTCTTGTGACGCTGCTTCCGCAAACGCTTCTTGCGCTTGTGTGTCGCTATTTTATGGCGTTTCCGCTTACGACCACATGGCATACGCGGCTCCTTTCTGTTATTACTGCTTCATTGTTTGTGAGTTGTGTTGAGTTAAAAGTTGCTGCGCTCGTTTCCCGACTTCACTGGCGGGATCGAGAGCAACTGTCTTCTTAAACCATGTATTCGATTCCTGGAGGCTGCCTTCGCTGAGACAAACAATTCCAAGGTTGAAATGCGCATACAGATGGTTTGGAACGTAATGTAACGCCGTCTTCATTTCGTTCTTTGCTTCTGAAAAATTGCCAAGTTCCTTAAAGCAAATTCCCAAGTCCACACGAGCATTGGCATCGCTCGGATTCTGCAATAAATACTTTTTGTAGTATGGAATTGCTTTCTCAAAGAAAAGTCCGTCATGCAAAAGATTAGCAAGCTGCAGCGTCAACGTCATGTCTTTCGGTTGAGCTGCTACTCTGCTTTCCAATTCCTGAATCTCTGCAGGTACTTGCATCGGTGCGCTCACCGGTTGGATTGCCTGCTGTTGAACCACATCAGCACCCGGCCGTTTCTCAACCAACAATACATACGCAGTGAGAGCAAGCGCTATAACAGCAATCGAACCGAGAATTGATTTCGACGACCAAGGCGCAGAAATATTTTTATTTTGCGATTTATTTTCTCGTAGTTTTTTTTTGAGTGTATCCTTTTGCGAAACGGCTTCAACCGCAGTTGCGGTTTCTGCCCAATCCACTGCAACACCGCACGATGGACACAACATATCCTTTCGTGTTAATGCCGAGCCGCATTGCGTGCATGTAATTTTTGGTTTCATTCCCGCCATTAAGCAGCGCTCTTCTTCAGATTTTCATTTACTACTTGCTTCATTTCTTTCGATACTTTAAATATCGGGACAAAATGTTCATCCACCATCACCTGCGCGCCTGTGCGCGGATTGCGTGCCATCCGGCCTTTTCGTTTCTTAACCTTAAAACTGCCGAAACCGCGAATCTCGATATTCTTTCCTTCCTTCATTGCAGAAATAACCGTCATGATGAATCCATCCACCACGGCTTCGGTTTCTACTTTCGTTAGTCCTGTTGCCGATGCAATAACTTCTACGATATCTGCTTTTGTCACGGAACCTCCTTACAGTGTTAGTTGGGGGACGTGAATCGGTACTGCAAAACCGGCTGCTGCAAAAACTCCTGCCGAATTTTTGTCACTTCCGTTGCCGCATCACCAATGAGTTTTTCAAAGATTGTTTTTCTCTTTGTCTCTTTCACAATGCTCGGTTTGCCATGAATACCACCAAGCTCCGCTGCAATGCTTATGGCATCTTCCATGGTACCGAGTGTATCGACAAACCCATATTCTTCTGCCTGCCGTCCGGTAAACACACGGCCGTCGGCATACTTTAAGACATCCTTGCGATCCATTCCGCGTTCTTCTGCGACAACATCGACAAACTGATCGTATACATCGCCGATAAGCATGTTGAAGTACCGTTTCTCTTCCTCCGTGGTCTTGCGGAATGGTGAACCGGAATCCTTAAACTTGCCCGTCTTGAATGTCGTCTGATCTATGCCAATTTTATCCATGAGCTGCTGAAAATGCATGAATTGAAATATGACGCCGATGCTTCCCGTGAGCGTTCCGGGATTTGCTACAATTCTCGTTGCACCACACGAAACATAATACCCGCCGCTTGCCGCCACAGAACCCATCGACACAACGACAGGTCTACCGGCATCACGAGTCTTTTTCACTTCCTCATAAATTTCCTGACTCGCCGATACTCCGCCACCCGGCGATTCAACACGAAATACAATTGCCCGAATCGATTTGTTCTCGCGATACTTTTTGAACTGCCTCACAATATCTTCGGAAGAGATAATCGGTTCTTTCAGTTCAACCACAGCAATCTTTTCGCCGCCGGTCGATATTGTTTCTTCGCTTTCGTCAGAAAATATCCACGAGACTATCGTCAGGACAAATAGCCCAAAGAGGAATACGAGCGCGGCAATAATGCCTATGACCCATTTTGAAGTTTTGGACATAGATTCCACGAAGATCGAGCTTGATTAGCTCGTTTCGTGCCTTTCGTGTAAGTTATTATGGCGAAACAAATTATGAAATAGAGGGCGGAAAGTCAATCAAACAAGCTGAAAAAAGAGATATGAATAAAATGAGTATTACAACGAATAAATGAAGTATTTGTTCACAGAAGTTGGAGACTACAACAGACCGATAGATATGTACTACCCTGATAATAGATAGAGTCCACTTACCCAAGATAAACTAAGTGAAATGGACTCTATCTTCTTAGTTGTTATTCATATTCTGCCAAAAATCGCTCGGCATCGATTGCAGCCATGCAGCCTGTACCGGCCGCACTAATTGCCTGCCGATATTTTGGGTCTGCAACATCACCCGCAGCAAAAACTCCTGGAATGTTCGTTGCTGTGCTTTGCGGCTGTGTCTTTAAATAACCGACGGCATCCATTGCTAACACACCTTCAAATAATTTTGTGTTCGGTTGATGGCCAATGGCAAGGAAAAGTCCATCGCATTTGAAATCTGTCTCAGCATTTGTTTTTACATTCTTCAATCGTACACCGGTTAATTTCTTATGTCCGCCTTCGTTTGTACCAAGTACTGTCTCAACTACTGAATCCCATATAAAATCGATCTTCGGATTTTTCTTCGCCTTGTCAATCATTGCCTTTGACGCACGCAGTTCATTCCGCCGGTGCACGACTGTCACCCGTGCGGCATGCTTTGTGAGGTATGTGGCTTCTTCCATAGCCGTATCACCGCCGCCCACAACTACAACGTGCTGATTCTTGAAAAAGAATCCATCGCATGTGGCGCACGCGGAAACTCCATAGCCCATATATTCCGATTCGCTGGACATGTTCAACAGCTTCGCCGACGCTCCTGTGGAAATAATCAGTGACTCGGCAAAATATTCTTCACCCTCCGCAACGACTTTAAATGGACGCTTTGAGAGATCTACCGATTCAGCCGACTTGAACACCGTTTCCGCACCAAATCGCTGTGCTTGTTTTCGGATGGCATCCATGAGATCCGGCCCCATGATTCCTTCAGGAAATCCGGGATAATTATCTACTTCCGTTGTTATGGTTAATTGTCCGCCGGGCTGCTGCCCCTCAAATACGAGTGGTGAGAGATTTGCGCGCCCTGCATAAAGCGCAGCAGTAAGTCCGGCTGGTCCGGAACCGATGATGATAACTTTGCGATGATCAGACATATTCGATTTTCGATTTAGTGATCTAGAGATTTAATGATTTTATGATTTAAAAATTGTCTTTTACTTATACAACTGATATCTGATAACTTTCACTCTATTAGATGAAACTCAGTCTAAAAAGGATTCAGAATCTTAGACTGCACAACAAAACTACTTTGAACTTCTATGAGATTCAAGTACAGTTTTCGCATTTCCAGTTAATCCGGAATGCTTTAGCCGTTTCATGGAACTTCTTCTGAACCGCCGGCTGAACTCTTCCTGACTCATTCGCAGTAGTCTAACATCGGCATACTGTATTCCAGTTCCGGCCCGACCAAGATTTCTCCATTGAGCAGATACTCTCTGAGAAGGTCTCATTCTGTTTTATGCTGGGCTAACGTAGTACAAGAAGGAATTGTTTGGTGCAACATGCACCAATGTCCGAATGAAGGCAGTCAAAGCTCGCGTGGAATACTCCTGATCTTATGATCGATCATCTCCATTGATTGATCGCTGGTAGAGTGATTATGTCTTGTGATTCGAATGTTAAATTGAAATACTATATTTTCTTTTTCTTGGTGCGTTTTGGTTTTGTGATTTCAGTAGCCAGGATCATCTTCGCGTTATGCCCGTTGAATTCCAGTGTATGTGAAATGATTTCGACTTCGACAATCTTGCCGTTCTTCTTCCGATGACGCCACACCCCAGCTTCATTAAATCCATCGTGCTCTGAAGTTTTCTTCAAATGCTTCGTTAAAGCCTTATTATCTTCCTCCGGTCGAATATCCCTGATCGACATGGAAAGAAATTCTTCGCGGCTGTAACCATAGTAATGCACCGCGGCATCATTCACTTCTAAAAATTGCAGTGTATCGATGTCATAGAGCCACATTGGATGCGGATTGGCTGTAAAAAGCAGACGGTACCTCAGCTCTGATGCCTGCAATTGTTCTTCTATACGTTTTCGATCCGTTACGTCAAACGCAATACCTAGTCCTGCAGGAATACCTTCATAATGAATCGCGCTTGCGGCAAAATCCATCCATCGCTCTTTTCCGTCTTTCGTTACGATTTTAAATTCATAACGAGCCGGTACATTTTCATTGCGCTGCCGTGCTAATCCTCGCTGATGAACCATCTCGCGATACTCCGGATGCACTAACTCCCAAAATTTCATATTGAGCAATTCATCTTTTGTGTAGCCGGTAATCTGTTCTGAAGCAGTATTTACATATGTGAATCGTTCCCCCTGGTAAATCACAATGAGGGCAGTACTCATCTCCGCAAGCGCTTTGAACCGTGCTTCGCTTTGTCTCTGTGCTTCTTCCGCGCGCATACGCGCCTCACGATCACGTTTCTGATTCACAACAGAAAGAATCGCGGGAACCAATCGAATGCTGTTTGTCTTTAAAAGAAATTCGGATGCCCCTTCTTTCATGCATTCAACAGCTTTTTCTTCCCCTACAGAGCCGGTATAAATAATCGTTGGTGTTCCGGGTGCAAGTTCATTGACAAACCGGAGTGCTTCGAGTCCATTGATATCAGGAAGCGTATAATCGATGACAATGCAATCAAATCGGGGTGCTTCAAGCTCACGAAGGAATGCTTCTTTGTTGCGAACATCTTTCACGATCATCTCCACAGGAGCAGATTGTGTCTTCCGTGTAAAGAGACGGATTGACGATGGATCGTCTTCAAGCAAAAGAATTGAAAGCGGAGAGGACAAGGCACTCATCCTTTATTAAAAAGGGTTACATCATGAAAGACAAAAAGGGATTATGAAAAGATAGTTGAAGTCAAACAGAAAGGCAATAGAAATTTTCAATTCTCTTTATAACCACGAATTCAATGGACGAAAGACCTACACAGGAGTGCCGATCATTCTCGTGGGAACTGCTCAGCTACTAGTGTCCTGTTCTTCCGATTTTCGGGCGATCAAATCTCGGATGTTGGATGCCAGGAAATTTCATTCACCTTTGAAATCTTATTTGCATAGCGCGCCAATACAAACAAAAGATCGGCAAGCCGATTGAGATACACGAGCGGAAATTTTCCAATCTCTTCTTTTCTTCCAAGCGCATCTACGAACCGTTCGGCACGGCGGCAGACTGTCCTTGCAACATGCAGCTGCGCACTCACGGCCGAACCGCCAGGAAGAATAAATGATTTCAAAGGTTCTAATTGTGCATCCAATCGATCAATTGTTTCTTCAAGAATTTGAATTTCATTTTGTTGAACGCGTTTCATCTTCATCGGCGTAGTATCGAAAGGTGTGGCGAGATCGGCACCAAGCACAAAAAGCTGATTCTGAATTTGCTCAAGAATGCTGTCCACTTCAGTGTGAGGTTTGAGGGCACGGGAAACTCCAAGCAGTGCATTCAATTCATCTACTGTGCCGTACGCATCGATGCGGAGTGAGCTTTTCGGGACACGCTTGCCTCCAAAAAGTGAAGTATCGCCTGTGTCGCCGGTTTTAGTATAAATTTTCATACTCATTCTTTATTGTTGATGTTATGTTATATCTTTGAAAGATTCCAATACGGCTTTTGCATTTCGGGTCATTCCGGAATGCTTCGTACGTTTTATGGGGCTTTTTCGGAACCGCCGGCTGAATTCTTCCTGATGCATTTCGGCAAGTTCTGTCAACCTGGGTGCAACATTTTCTTCCCGCGGCTGGAAAGCCGGTTCTTTCGTCTCATGCTGAAATCGATTCCATGGGCAAACATCCTGACAAATATCGCACCCATATATCCAATTCTGAAAATTCGAAACAATCTCTTGTGGCAATTCACTGCGATGTTCGATGGTCAGGTAGGAGATACATTTGTGAGCATCGAGTACATACGGCTGAACGATTGCCTGTGTCGGACACGCATCAATGCATGCAGTGCACGTGCCGCAGTAGTCTACCATCGGCGTGTCGTATTCCAGTTCTGCATCGATCAAGATTTCTCCAAGGAATACCCACGACCCGAACTTCCGTGTAATAATATTTGTATGCTTCCCCAACCATCCGATACCGGCACGAACAGCCCAGGCTTTATCCATCACCGGCCCGGTATCAACATAAATTTTCCCTTCAGCTCCAGGAATTTCCGACTTAATAAATTCATACAACTTCTCCAACCGATTCGTCAGCACAAAGTGATAATCATCACCCCAGGCGTATCTTGATATTTTACCAACATCAGCGGCGTTGGAATGTTGTGATGGTGTATAATAATTGAGAGCGACACAAATTACTGATTTCGCCTTCGGGAGGATTTTCGTTACGTCAAGACGTTTCTCGAGATCACGTTCCAACCATTTCATCGAAGCATGATAACCGCGGGCAAACCATTCGCGTATATGGTTTTCTTCTTCATTCAATACTTCAGCGCGTGCGATTCCGATGCCGGAGAAGCCGAGCTCATGAGCTTTCGTTTTTATGCGGTATGTGAGGGATAATTTCATACGCCCTATGAGGATCCAGGAAGTATGTTCTCATCTTCAGACTTTTTTATCCAGACATTGTTTTTATCCACACGAACCTCAAGGATATTCAAGCGCCCGCTCCCCGTTACCGCTTTTCCGGTCCTTATATCGAAACTCCAGCCATGCATAGGGCAAGTAATCGTGTGTTGTTCCAATATCCCTTGGTGAAAAACTGCATACCGCTGATGCGGACAAAGATTTTCGATAGCAAATATTTGTTCCCCAACGCGAAGGAGCACACATTCGCATTCTCCAACTTTAACGCGTTTGGGAAACGCTTGGGTAATTTCATCAACCTGTGCAACCTTTTCAAATCCGATCATTTTCCTCCCGGCGCATGCAGTGGTCAAAATAAAAAAAGTCGGTCCCTCGCTGTTGGAAGAACCGACTTTAAAAACTAACCGCTCAGTTATTACTTGCGGAAACGCGAGTTTGACGCGTTTAATTCTCCGAAGGTTTTTTCGGGGTGAATCACCTTTGCTTTTGCAGCTAATTGCTCTTCCGTTTCAACATGTTCCGGATCCGGTACGCAGCAATCAACCGGACAAACCGCCGCGCACTGCTCTTGATCGAAGTGGCCGACGCACTCAGTGCATTTTTCAGGAACGATATAATAGAAATCCTTAGATAATGCGTCAAATGTTTTTCCGCCTAATTCATAAGATGTGCCGCTGGAGTAGATTGCCGTATTCGGGCATTCAGGTTCACATGCGCCACAGTTAATACATTCTTCAGTGATCTTCGTCGCCATAGGGTGTCTCCTTGATTAAAAAACTTTAGTGATGAGTTGTCTCGTTATCAATGCGGGATCATGCAATTACAACTCTAATTTTGACGCATCGAATATGCAAAAGAGACAACCGAAATGCAAGCGGAAATTCCGCAAAAATATTGCCTGTTTTTTACAAATATCGATGTTCTGTGATTTTTCCATTGCTGTCATAGACATATAATAATGGAACACCTGTAGGGATATTAAGTTCCAGCACTTGTTCTTTTGTAAGGTTGTCTAACCGCATAACAATGGAACGCAGACTATTTCCATGTGCCGCGACAATCACATTCTTGCCGGCGAGAACATCGGGAATGATCTTTGCTTCAAAATACGGCAGCGTGCGCGCGGCTGTGTCCTTTAGGCTCTCGCTAATACCGTCGGGATTCAGTTCGGTCACATCTCTCGGCGGCGGTACATCGTAACTGCGGCGCCAGATTTTCAACTGTTCTTCACCATACTGTTTACCGATATCGGCTTTATTCAATCCCTGCAGAGCACCATAGTGACGTTCATTCAGTGCCTTGTCCCGATCAAGAGGAAGATTACTTTGACCTATGATTTTTAGAACAATATCCATCGTGTTGATAGCACGTCTGAGAACGGATGTGTATCCTTTATCGAATTTATATCCTTTGAGCTTCTCTCCTGCTTGGCTCGCTTCCTTTTCGCCTTTTGGCGAAAGAGGAATATCCACCCAGCCGGTAAAACGGTTTTCAAGATTCCATTGTGATTCTCCATGACGGAGAAGTACTAGATGTGGCATAGTTGATCCTTATATAAAAGTTATCAGTTGTCAGTTATCAGCTGTTTACTTTTAACAATATTTTGTCTTAATACTTACTTACGTTATACTTTCAATTTTTTACTTGATATTAAAGTACCTCGCTTCAGGATGATGAACAACGATAGCATCTGTTGATTGTTCAGGATTCAGCATAAACTCGTCGGTCATTGTCACGCCGATGCGCTCCGGTTTCAGCAAATCAAAAAGCTTTTTGTGATCTTCAAGATTCGGACACGCTGGATAGCCAAAGCTGAACCGCGAACCTTGATATCCCTGGCTGAACAGGCGCTTGATTTCCGGTGAATCTTTACCGGCAATACCAAGTTCTTCGCGAATCTTCTTATGCCAGAGCTCCGCGAGCGCTTCTGCGGACTCAACACTCAGCCCGTGAAAATAAAGATACTCTTTATATTCATTTGAATCAAAAAGCTTCTTCGAGTGCTCAGATGCTACCTTTCCCATAGTCACGAGATGAAATGCCACGACATCAATCTTACCTGAATTCACCGGCGCGAAGTAATCACTGATGCACAAGAAGCGGTCATCTTTTTGGCGCGGGAATGTAAACCGAAGCCGTTTTTTTAATTTCGAATTTGGAAATTCGAAATTCGAAATGTCATCAGGTATTGCATAGATAATAAGATCATTCCCATCCGATTGGCAAGGGAAATATCCATACACAACTTTCGGTTCAAAAAGTTTTTCTTTTTTAATTTTTAATTTTAAAGTTTCAAATTCCGGATAAATTTGTTCCTGAAGAATCCGCCGATATTCCTCTTCGCTCTTCTTTCCGCGCACCACCCGCCACTGTCCGCGAATAAGCGCAGCTTCATTGATGTAGCGAAAAACCTCGTCAAGCGAAATATCATCCACAACGTGTGAACCCCAGAATGGCGGCTTCGGAATTTCACTATCCGTCCGAATTTTTGATCGCGTCGGTGTCTTTTCCTCTTCTGCAAACATCAGTGCAATCTTTGCTTCTGTACCAATCAGCGTTTCTTCGTTTTCCTTTTCTGTTTGACCAATTCCCCGCTCGTTTCTATCATCTCCCTTCTTTCCGCTTTTAATTTCTTCTATCAATCGTAGACCATCAAAGGCATCATTCGCATAGAAGACTTTCCCGTTGTATACCGATTTTAAATCCTGATCAACATAACGCCGTGTCAGTGCCGCGCCGCCGAGAATAACCGGAATCGTGATGTTCTGTTCGTTTAGCACTTCCAAATTTTCTTTCATCACCAGCGTAGATTTTACAAGCAATCCGCTCATTCCGATCACATCTGCATTGTGTTCTTTTGCCGCTTCGATCATCTTTTCTATCGAACACTTAATACCCAGGTTGATAACCTTGTACCCGTTGTTCGTCAGGATAATATCCACCAAATTTTTGCCAATGTCGTGCACATCACCTTTCACGGTGGCAACCACCATCGTTCCCTTTTGGCTCTCCGCATTCTTCTCCATGAACGGTTCAAGGTACGCCACTGCCGACTTCATCACTTCCGCCGATTGAAGAACAAACGGCAGCTGCATCTGTCCCGAGCCGAACAAAGTCCCAACCGTCTTCATTCCATCAAGCAGAATAGTGTTGATGATTTCTAGCGGAGCATAATTCTTCAATGCTTCATCGAGATCAGCCTGTATTCCAACTTTACTGCCGTCAATGATGCGGTTTTTCAACCGCTCTTCAATCGTTCCATCAACGACTTTCGATTCTTTCTCTTCCTTCATCTTGCCGGAGTAATGCACCATTAATTCCGTCAATGGATTGAAGACAACTTTCCGATTCTCTCCTTCACCTTCATACCGCCTTTCATCAAACACCAATTGCCGCGCAAGCTCGCGCCCTTTTTCATCAATCTTGAAGAGCGGAAGAATTTTCGATTGATGCACAATCGCCATATCGAGTCCTGCTTCAATTGCGTAATGCAGGAAAACGCTATTCAGTACCTGCCTTGTTGCCGGCGATAATCCGAACGAAACATTGCTCACACCCAGCGATGTATGGACTTCAGGAAATTCTTTTTTCATGAGCCGTATGGACTCAATTGTTTCTATCGCCGAGCGGCGGAATTCTTCATCGCCGGAGCCGAGCGTAAATGTCAGCGAGTCGAAAATCACATCGTGCGGCTTCATACCGTACTTGTTCACAACCAAGTTGTAAATGCGACGGGCGATAGAAAGTTTGTTCTCCGCCGTTTTCGCCATCCCCTGCTCGTCAATCGTCAATGCGATGACAGCCGCACCGTATTTTTTGCACAAAGGCACAATCTTGCCAATACGTTCTTCGCCATCTTCTAAATTGATAGAATTGACGACAGCCTTGCCACCAATGCGCTGAAGTGCTTCTTCAATCACATTCGCTTCCGTGGAATCAATGACTAACGGAATTGTAATTTGCTGATTGAAGCGCGTTATAATTTCGCGCATATCCGCCGCTTCGTTGCGCCCCACATATGCCGCGCAGACATCCAGCATGTGCGCGCCTTCCTTTACCTGCTCGCGTCCCATCGCGACGATGCCTTCCCAATCTTCTTTCGCTAACAGATCGCGGAAGAGTTTACTGCCATTGGCATTCGTCCGCTCGCCGATCAGTGTCGGCGGATTATCAACGCGGAACGCGGCGGATTGATACAAGCTCGATGCACCCGGAATAAATTCATAGTCGCGTTTCTTTGGAGCAAGGTGGCCAACTGCTTGCACAAGTTGACGGATATGTTCCTTCGTTGTACCGCAGCAGCCGCCGACAACGTTGACACCGAGATCTTTTACAAAGTGAGAAAGATAGTGCGCCATCTCTTCCGGTGTCAAATGATAGTGTGCGTGCCCACCAATATTTTCCGGTATGCCAGCATTCGGCATAACAAAAATCGGTTTAGGACTAATGTCTGCAAGTGTACGAATATGTTCGGACATCTCTTTCGGTCCGGTTGCACAGTTGATACCTATAACGTCAACATCGTACGGTTCGATACTTGACAATGCGGCAGATATTTCTGTGCCAAGCAGCATCGTTCCCATGGATTCGATTGTCACGGAAACAATGACAGGTAATTTCCTTTTCGCCTGGGAAAAATATTCAAACACTCCATACAACGCTGCTTTCGTCTGCAGAATATCCTGGCATGTTTCAACACACAGCAGATCGACGCCGCCTTCGGCTAAACCTTTTGCCTGTTCGTGATATGCCATCGCCATGTCTTTAAAACTGATATGTCCAAGCGACGGAAGTTTTGTGGTCGGTCCCATCGAACCAGCAACGAAACGCTGATGTCCCTTGCCGGAATAATCTTGTGCAATGCGTTTGGCAATTTGCGCGGCTTTAAAATTCAATTCGTATACACGATCTTGCAAACTATATTCTGCAAGCACAATGCGCGTACCGCCAAAAGAGTTTGTCTCGATAACATCACATCCTGCTTCGAGGAAATCGGTGTGTACATTTTCTACCGCTGATGGCTTTGAGATGACAAGATACTCATTGCATCCATCAAGCTGCTCACTGCCAAAGTCATCCGGCGTTAAACCCTGACCTTGCAAATGTGTTCCCGTTGCACCATCAAAGACGATGATTTTATCGCGTAATATTTCGAGAAAGGTTTTACTCATCGACTCGTAACTCGTTACTTCTTCTTCATAAAAAAATTCCCAACGTTGTTCGCGTCGGGATCGAAGTTCATTTCGGTTGACGCTTTAGCGATTCTTTATCGTGGCCGCAAGCTATCGTTCAAATCACCACTATAAAAATATACAAAAGAAAGGAATGAAGAGCAATTGGATTTTATGAATGATAGCTAGAAATGAGTAATAGAACATCTTCCTGACAACTCATGTAGGAAAAGAATTCAAGCCAATTTTCCTTTCAAGCACAAAACGAACGCTGATCAATTTGTCGATATCAATTCGGGAATAACACTGGTAGTAAAGCTAAACGAATAGACTTCAAGTTTCGGATTTGCAGTAATCAACTTAAGCAGATGGCTGCCGAATTCTTTATTTCGGACGATCGTGTACATTCTCGGTACATCAACAAAAAGAGATGATTGCTGTTTGGACCATAGGATGATATCTTCACCAGCAATTTCCTTGCGCAGCGGCTGGCTGTTCTGCTGAACGCCAACTTCACACACCGATCCATCACGCGATCCCATAACCGCATTTACCTCACGTGCTTGATATGGAAAAAGAATCCCACCATTTTCTCCTTCGTTTCCATCAAACCGCAAACACTGGCGTTCGTTCATCCACTTGCCGGTTGCATAAAACCGTTCAGGGAGATAAATGCCGGGATCAGTGTACTCAAGCGTTGATTCAGGATTGTAACCTTCCGGGTTGCCAAGCGCGCCGCGAAGGTATCCGAGGTATAATTCACTTGTCGGGCGAAAACAAACAGCGCCGGTACGATCTTCCTCGCGAAAAGGAACAGTGAGAGCAGGCAATTCACCGTGGCTGCCAGCTTCGCTGAGTAATTGCTGGATTGCACGTTCAAATTCAACATAACCGCCTTCACCGTGTTGAACGAATCGGATATACCCATCACGGTCAACAAGACAACGAGTAGGCCAATAGCGCACAGAATATGCATTCCAAATAATTGCTTTATTGTCGAGCATAACCGGATAAGTGATCTTGAAATTTTCGAGAGCTTTCTGCACGCGCTCTTGCGAAGCGCCAAATTCAAACTCCGGCGTGTGCACTCCAACAACCGTTAGGCCGAATGTTTTGTACTTCTTCTGCCACTCTTGAATGTAAGGCAATGTCCGAATGCAATTAACACACGTGTAGTCCCAAAAGTCAATTAAGACGACTTCACCGCTGTAATCACGGAGAGAAATCGGTTCGGAATTCAGCCAGAAGTTTCCGTAGAGTTCCGGAGCGTGAATATGTTTAGGCTCGAGTTCCATTTATTTTTGTGACTATTCCTCTTTTGCACCGGAACGCGCGACATACAAGAAACTATCCCGTACAAAATCAGCTGTATTTGTTCCAAACGGTTCTGGAATGCCTTTTTTCAATTGATCAAACGTCATAACAGTTCCGCCGGCTGAAATTGTCATATTCGGATTGACAAGAATAGCTCTTGTTGATCCACTGCATTTTAATATAACACTCGCCTTCACATTTGGAAAAACCGCTTCAATCATCGGATCAATGTGCACAGGCACTCCAAGAATTTTCATTTCATCCGGTGAATCGCATTGGATGTCAAGGTTCTGCGCTTTCAAGAAGGCAAGATCTTCCTGGACAACCTTTCTCGTAAAAACAGCAAGCTCATTCGCAGCGAGAGTCAGTCGTTCTCGCTCTACTGCAAATTTCATCCATTCTTTTAAGGTGTTTGTAAGAATCACCTTGCTTGTTTCACTGATCGCCATTGTTATCACCTTTAATAAATTACAGTCACTTCGATGATTTCAAAACCGAATGCAACTCAAACATCAACTGATCACACTGTTCCTGCGTGATGATATACGGCGGCAGGAACCGCAGAACGGTAGTGTTTGTACAATTAATCAGTATCCCTCGATTGAGTAATTCATCTACAACCGGCTGGCCGCCTCGAGATAAATCTATTCCAAGCATGCAACCATACCCGCGCACTTCCGTGATGATGGCAGGAAATTGTTTCTGCAGTTCTCTTGCTTTCGATTTGAGATACTCACCGATGATGCCAGCCTGTTTCATCAACCCTTTATCAATAATTTCTTCCATGACCGCACAGCCGGCAGCACAGGCAACAGGGTTTCCGCCAAAGGTTGTTCCGTGTGTGCCGTACGTAAGCACATCGGCAACTTTATCATTCCCTAAAATTGCGCCAAGCGGAAGTCCACCGCCAATCGCTTTTGCAATGACAACAATGTCAGGATGTATATCGTAATGCTCGAAACCAAAAAATTTACCCGTGCGTCCAACGCCAGCTTGAATTTCATCAGCAATGACAAGAAAACCATATTTTTCATGCAGTGTTTTCAACTCCTGAACAAATTCCTTGCTAATGATATTTATGCCGCCTTCACCCTGAATAAATTCAAGAATGACCCCAAGCGTCTGACCATTCACTTTCGCCTGCAAATCTCCAACATTGTTGAATTCGATGGAATCGGTATTCGGGAGAAACGGTTCGTATCCTTCTCGGTACGCCGGCCGTTCCGTCAGAGAAAGCGCGCCCATTGTCCGGCCATGAAATGAATTGCTCAAGTTTAACAGCCGTGTCTTCTCAGTCCCCCTTCCCCATTTGCGTGCAATTTTGATGGCGCCTTCGACTGCTTCCGTACCGCTGTTGGAGAAAAAAATGCGCTTGTAACCGCTCGCTGCAATAATTCTCTCAGCTAATTCCACCGTTTTATCTTGCACGTAATAATTGGAGAGATGAATGTAACGATGGATTTGTTTCTCGATCGCATCAGTGATACGCGGATGATTATAGCCAAGCGCATTGACGGCAAGCCCGCCGAAGAAATCCATATAGCGCTTGCCATCTTTTGTATAGAGATAAATACCTTCGCCTCGATCAATTTCAAGAGGAAGCCGGTGAAATGTATGGAAAAAATATTTTGATTCTTTTTCAAAAATCGATTCAGACATGAGAACCCTCGTCGGCTAATTGTTTAAATACACTATACAAAAATCGCACCTTGGACTCAAGCTCTTCTGAAGTACCGTTATTATAAATGATGTAATCTGCTTTTTCCAGCCTCTTTTTCACATCAAGCTGGGCTGCCATACGGTTGCGAACGGCATCTTCCGAAACGACATCCCGCTTGCGTACGCGGCTGATACGCACCGATTCATCAGCATCAACAACGATAACGGCATCGAGTTTTTTATACAATCCGGCTTCATAGATAAGTGCCGCTTCAACAATGACTAGGTGTTCTCCGCGCTGCGCCAACTCTTTCATTCGCCGTTCAATTTCAATTTCGACACGCGGGTGAATTATGGATTCCACCTTTTGCTTCATGGTTTTGCTGGAAAATATTTCAGAGGCAATGAACGAGCGATTCAGAGAGCCATCGGTCTGGAAAGCCGATTCACCTAACAGTGTCGTGAGTTTTTTACGAACGGTTGAATCCGTGCTGCTTAATTCTTTAGCGAGATCGTCAGCGTAGAGTACAGGTATACCGAGATGTGCGAAGATGGAACAGACAGTAGACTTGCCGCTACCTATGCCGCCTGTGATACCAATTTTGAGAATATGTTTACTTGAAGACGTCAAAGAAAAAGTTCAAAAGAACAAAATACAAATTCCAAACAAATCACAAATAGCAAATCCAAATCTTCAAACTATCGATTGGCCACTGGAGCTTATCTGGAATTTGATTATTGAGATTTGAAATTTATCTTACCAATTATTTCGCTACAGCGACCGAACGAAATTCCCTTACCACCACAACTTTAATCTGTCCGGGATATTCCATCTCCTGTTCAATCTTATTTGCAATGTCATGCGACAGCTGGTCAGCAGCGGCATCATCAAGTTTCTCGTGACTGACGATGACACGCACTTCGCGTCCTGCTTGAATAGCATATGTATTGATAACGCCGTTGAATGACTTGGCGATATTTTCCAACTTTTCTAACCGTTTGATGTACTCTTCTACCGATTCACGCCGCGCGCCAGGCCGCGCGCCGCTGATGGAATCTGCCGCTTGCACAAGCGCCGAGATAGGATGTTCCATCGGGATGTCCTCATGGTGCGATCCAACCGCGTTGCATACGACAGTGTGTTCGTTGAACTTCTTGCAAAGTTCAAACCCTAACAATGCGTGCGGACCTTCAACGCTTTTATCAATTGTTTTACCGATGTCGTGCAACAAACCGGCGCGTTTCGCAAGTACCGGGTCCAGTCCAAGTTCCGAGGCCATAATACCGGTCAGATAAGCAACCTCGATGCTGTGCTCGAGCAAATTCTGACCATAGCTGGAGCGATACTTCATCCGGCCGATATGTTTGATAATTTCGGGATGCGCACCGTGCAAACCGATTTCAAGCAGTGTGTTTTCCCCCGTATGGATAACTTCTTCTTCCAATTCTTTCTTTACTTTCTCAACCACTTCTTCAATGCGAGCCGGATGAATACGTCCATCGGCGATCAACCGTTCCAGCGAAACCCGTGCGACCTCGCGGCGGAAAGGATCAAATCCGGAGAGAATCACTGCCTCCGGTGTATCATCAACAATGACATCGATGCCGGTAGCAGCTTCAAATGCGCGGATGTTCCGTCCTTCGCGGCCGATGATGCGCCCTTTCATTTCGTCTGTGCCAACGTTCAAGACACTCACTGTCGTCTCTAAGGTGAAATCGACAGCCGAACGCTGGATTGCCTGCACGATCGTTTTCTGGGCTTCTTTCTTTGCTGTAATCTTTGTGGTATCGCGTATATCCTTGAGTGTTTGTGTTGCTTCAGACTTCACAGTCTCAATCAGATTTTGATACAAATATTTCTTTGCTTCCTCGCGATTGATTCCGGCCATTTTTTCCAACCGAAGATTTTCTTCTTCCACTAATCGATCAAGTTCTTTCTCTTGCTCGATGAGTCGTTTTTGCCGGTCCGCAATTTCTTTGCCCGTGGTCTGAAGGGTTGATTCCTTCTTCGTCAGCAGATCAAGCTTTTTTTCCAGATTCTCTTCGCGATTACTCAATTGCTTTTCGTACGCCTGCAATTTTGTCCGCTTGGACTGGGCATCAGATTCGAATTCTTTTTTCTTTTGATACCATTCATCTTTGACTTCGAGAAGTTTTTCGCGTTTAGCGGTTGTTGCTTCCTTCTCTGCTTCTTCAATAATTTTCTTCGCGCGTTCTTGAGCGTCCATGATTTTATTCTGGCCGCTTCGCGCATTCAACGACCAGCCCATGAAAAACGATCCGCCGCCGATCAACGCTCCAATAAGAATAAGAATATAAGGTTCCATGATATTCCTCAGTTAAAACAACTTCTTGATAAAACAAAACCGCACGCATCTGCCACAATCAAGTGTATTGAAAGAACCTCTCTCTTTACACGGTGGGGACTTGCCTAAGCATTTCACACTTCCACAACCCGCTCGTTCTTCGCCAAAGGCAAAGACGTCATCGCAGGGCTATTCACAGTTAAGGAATAGATGGCTTGCGCTCCACGCTTATGAGTCAAGCTCCCATATTAACAGAATTGTTTGGTTCTTTAATATGGTATTGATTACGGCTGATGGTGCGGTTTTCAATAAATTCCGCATCCGTATGTTAGAAAGAACAGGTGACGGTTCTATAAAAGCCGTTCGTCCGACGGTTCCGACAAAAGACAATTGTCAAGATAGTTGGAAAGTTTTTCTACTTCTGCTTCAAGGTGCGCTACTTCCTGTGTGTTTTTTTCCCGTTCTTGCAGAAGATCTTCTGTAATATTCAATGCTGAAAGAACCGCGACCGTCAATGGCGGCTGTTCCGGAATCTTATCATGGATCTTCATCAACATACCGTCCACATAAGAAGCCACGCGTTTTGTCAGGTCTTCGTTCTCTCCGCGAAGCGGATACTCATTTCCAAATATTTTTACTCGAATACTTTTGCCGTTCATTGTTCGGACTAACTGAATAGTTTTTATCGAATTCTCCACAACGTACCGTCATCGTCTGTTTGATTCATAAACGCGAATTGATTTTCACAATCAATTCCTTCAGCCGTGATTTGAGTGCTTCTGACTCCTCCTTTGAAAAGAGACTGTTTCCATTTGATTGTTCGTGTGTGAGCTGCGCACGAACTTCTTCCATCTCTTGTTCGCGTTGACGGAGTTCCTCCGCCCAACGCCGCTCTTTTAATTCTAAACTCGAAATTCTGCTCTGAAGTTCCTTATTCTCCGCCTTCAATCGCAGAAGTAAGTCGGACACAAGCCGAGCTTTCTCCCACAATGATTGGAGAGATTCCTCGAGTTGCCTCAAGTCCTTCTTTTCAGCCGTCTCAGCATCTAGTAGCTGTTCTGGCAAGCTTTAGCTCCTGATGAGTTTAGATGTTTGCGCACACTCTGTGTGCATTAGCTGCGTAATACACCGTTACATTGCCGCTGTACAGCTTCGATTATTTTCTTCAGCGCGTCGTCAATTTCTCTATCGGTCAACGTACGATCGGGCGATTGGAATTCAAGGGCATACGCCAAGCTCTTCTTCTCACTTCCCGTTTGCTGACCGCTATACATATCAAAAAGAACGACGTTTGTGCATAACGGCTGTCCAACTTTTCTGATGACATCTTCCACAGATTTTTGCGGAAGCGCTGCCTCAATGGTAAAAGCCAGGTCCCGCGTTACACCTGGAAATTTCGGCAGCGAAGAGAATTTTCGGTCTCTTGCCCAGCCATCATGAATTGCCCGGATCTTCAATTCGCACACAAACACTGCTTCCTCAATACCAAGTTCGTCTGCAATTTGTACCCGGACTCGCCCAACGAACCCCGCATCAGCGCCATCTATCTTCATGCCTATGCAAGGTTCACATAAAGACTCTTGGTTATCATAATAAATAAAACGGTAGTTGTCAAGGCAGAACTTGGAAAGAAGCGCCGCCACCTCTCCCTTCAAATCCAGCATATCCACATCGCGGGAAGTACTTCCATAGCTTACCGGCGCAGTATGGCCGCCCAGCAGCAACAATAGCCGTTCGTCCTCATGATACGCATCAAGTGTATCCGGCCCTTTATCGGTATTAAGCAAGTAGATATTGCCAATTTCGAACAGGCGCAAATCTTTTACACCGTGGTTTCGATTGTGCTTTACAATGCGAAGTGCGCTTGGCACTAAACTTGTTCGTAATGCTGCCATTTCCGCACTGACCGGATTGATCGCTTTCACTAAAGGTTTTCCGGCAAGCGCCATCGTCGCTTCATCCTGTAAGCCGATGGCAAGCACTTCGTTGAATCCTGAACCAATGAGGTAATCGCGGATTTCATCCTGTAATAAATCGGTTCGCACGTTGGAAGAGAAATCGATAGCTGCGCGGGTTTTTGTCTCTATATTATTGTAACCGTACACGCGTGCAACTTCTTCGATAATATCGATTTCTTCAAGGATATCGTTGCGGAAGCTGGGGACGCTCACAAGAATTTCGTCTTTCGAAGATGACGTTGCCGCAAGATCGATCTGCTTTAAGAGAGAAATGATTTGTGCTTTCTTCAGCGAAGTACCAATGATGGAATTGATTCTCGAAACACGCGCTTTGACGATGAGCGGCTTTTGTTTTTTGGGATAGGCGTCGAGTGCACCTTTGAGTAATTCACCGCTGGTTAATTCTTGAATCATCTGCGCTGCGCGATTGGCGGCAAGAACAGTGATATTGATATCGGTACCGCGTTCAAATCGATATGATGCTTCAGTCGAAAGTCCGAGGTACTTTGATGTCCGGCGGATGTTTCGCGGATCAAAGTAAGCACTTTCGATGAGAATATTCGTCGTCGCATCAGTAATTTCTGTGTTTGCACCACCCATGACACCGGCAACCGCAATTGGTTTTTCCGCATCACAGATCATCAATGTTTCAGCAGTGAGCGTGCGTTCTTTTCCATCGAGCGTTATAAACTTCTCGCCATTCTGCGCTGTCTTCACAACAATCTTGTGTCCGGTAAGCGTATCGTAATCGAATGCATGCAGCGGGTGACCTGTTTCCATCAGCACATAGTTTGTCACATCGACAACATTATTGATGGGACGGACTCCAACCGAGGTTAACAAATCCTGAAGCCATTTTGGCGATGGACCAATTTTTATATTACGAAGTACGCGTGCCGAATACCGCGGGCATTTTTCTTTATCGAGAATTTCAATCTCTGCAAATTTCCATGCCGACGCTGTGCTTTCTTTCAACACGATCTTTGGCATTTTCAATTTCTTGTTTACCAACAAACCAATTTCCCGCGCTACACCGATGTGGCTCAAGCAATCTGCACGATTCGGCGTAATTCCGATTTCATACACAACATCTGTTTGGCCAAAATAGTTGGCAAGTGAAGTTCCAGCTTTTGCTTTTTCATCAAGAACAAGAATGCCGCTCGCATCTTTTCCAAGTCCAAGTTCTAATTCTGAACAAATCATTCCGTTGGATTCGACTCCGCGAATTTTGACTCGTTCAATGATAAACGGCTTTCCTTCCGGGTCATGCTGGTTGTGCGGGATGATGGCGCCAATAAGCGCTACAACAACTTTTTGCCCAGCTGCGACATTTGGTGCACCGCAAACGACTTCTTGAATTGCGTCACCGATATTCACTTTACATATCGTAAGCCGATCTGCATGAGGATGCTTGGCTCGCTCTATAACTTCGCCAATAATAAAGTTCTCGTACTTCTTCGCGAGATCTTCATAACTTTCCACTTCCAAACCAAGCATGGTAAGTTTTTCCGTGAACTGCTCTGGAGTGAATTTGAAATCAACAAACTGCTTCAACCAAATTTGGGAAACTTTCATATCAAGGCCTGCATATCATTCAAAACTGTTTCAGGAATCGTACATCGTTTTCATACAGAATACGAATGTCATCAATATTATACCGCAACATTGCGGTTCGTTCGATTCCCATGCCGAATGCGTAACCGCTATATTTCTCGGGATCGTATCCGACTGCTTTAAAAACATGCGGATGCACCATGCCGGAGCCGAGCACTTCTAACCAGCCGGAATATTTACATACGCGGCATCCTTTTCCACCGCAGATGAAGCACGTTATATCCATCTCTGCGCTTGGCTCTGTGAATGGGAAGAAACTCGGACGGAAACGATACTTGATCGAGCTGCCGTAGAATTGTTTTGCAAACGCAACAAGCGTTCCTTTCAACTCGCTGAATGTAACGCCGCGATCCACATACAACCCTTCAATCTGGTGGAAGGCGACAAGACTGCGAGCACTTGTGGCTTCGTTGCGATATGCCCAGCCGGGCATGATGGCACGAACAGGCGGCTGTTGTTTTTCCATAACTCTGATTTGCACCGGAGATGTATGCGTGCGAAGAAGAATTTTATCTGCAATAAAAATTGTATCCTGCATATCACGCGCCGGATGATCGGGTGCGAAATTCAACGCCCCAAAATTATAATAATCGCTTTCGATGTCCGGTCCGGTTTCCACAGAAAATCCCATACTGATAAAGATGCGTTTCATCTCTTCCATCACCTGCACCACGGGATGTTTTGTCCCGATAGGTTTCGGACGTCCGGGAAGTGTCAGATCAAATGGAACTTCTTTTGGCTTTGCTGTTTGTTCCAGCGACGATTTCTTTTCATCGAACTGCGCCTGGGCGTATTGGCGGAGCTCGTTTAATGCTTTACCCAAGGCCGGCTTTTCAGAAACAGCGGCCGTTTTCATTCTTTCAAATAATGCAGCAATTTCTCCGCTTCGCGCAAGAAATTTGATGCGGACTTGTTCAAGATCTTGGAGCGTTGCTACTTTTTGAAGTTCTTCCGTAAAAACTCTATTTGTATGTTCAATCTTATCAAACATAATAGTGATGGATCGCTTTAGATTGATGGTTTGTTAGATGCAGAACGAGAAAAATGAATCAGTTAGATGTCGACACTAAATCCTATATCAGTTTCGTCTGCACATTTGCCGCCATGAATACCCCAATTAACTAATTCTGGTTCGTTGATTGTTATGAGAATATCTTCCGGTTCTATTCCCGGCAAGACTTTTAAATTCTCAGCTATTTTTCGATAGAGCATTCTCTTGGCTTCTCGAGACCGGCCTTTGAACGCAGTAATTTCTATAATGGTGAACGCTCTCGATTTATTTGCGTTTCTCTCGAATCTATCATCATCAAATTCATATATCAGCTGATTACGATCTGAATCCGGTATCTTGAATGAATCTACCAGCGCTTGATGCACACCGTCAAGGATTTTTTTTCTATATCCGGCATCAAAACCTTTATATATTTCTATTTTGACGATAGGCAATAAATCATCCCTTCTCACTTGAATTCACTGCAGATCATTATCGCTGTTCTATCAAAACAAAAAATCTTCTTACCGACTTTTCATGAATCCTCAATGAAACGCTGTAAGCGTCCATTCAGATAAACGCAGGTAAGAAGATCAGAATTACGCAGTTGCAAATTTCACAACTTCGGCAAACGCTTCCTTATGATTTGCAGCAAGGTCCGCCAGCACCTTCCGGTTAATTCCTACTTGTTTCTTTTCAAGAGAGAATATCAACTTGGAATAGGTTGTGCCATGGATACGCGCCGCAGCATTGATGCGTGCAATCCAGAGAGCGCGGAATTCGCGCTTTTTCGTCCGGCGATGCCGATAGGCATGTTGTCCGGCTTTATCAACGTGATGCTTGGCAACGGTCAGAACCTTACTGCGACCGCCCCAATATCCTTTCGCTGAAGCCAATAATTTTTTGCGCCGTCGGTGCGACGCGACTTTATTTTGTGAACGCGGCATTTCTTTTCACCCTTTCTTTCAACGTAACTACTCAGTTTATGCTAATAAAAATCTTCGCACTTTGTACGCTTCCGTCTCAGCAACGAATCCGGATTTGCGTAAATGGCGTTTGCGTTTTGTGGACTTGCTGGTTAAGATATGACTGCGAAACGCTTTTCGTCGTTTAATCTTACCGCTTGCAGTGACCTTAAACGATTTAGCGGCACTGCGCCGGGTTTTCATCTTCGGCATGGGATTTATTCCTCTGGTTGTTGTTTGGTTACTTCTACACTTTTTTTCTTTGCTTTTTCCGGCACGAAGTACGATACCATCTGGCGCCCTTCCATCTTCGGTTCCTGCTCCATACGGGCAATATCCGCTATCGCTTCTGTGAAACGGACAAGCAATTCTTTGCCTTGATCCTGATACGTAATCTCGCGGCCTTTGAATACAACAGTCGCTTTCACTTTGTTGCCTTCAAGAATAAAATTGCGAGCATGTCGAGTTTTAAAATCAAAGTCATGTGTGTCGGTGTTCGGATGAAACCGAACTTCCTTTACAAGCGTCACGTGCTGATGCTTTTTCTGAATCTTATCCCGCTTTGCCTGCTCGTACCGATACTTTCCAAAATCCATGATCTTTGCAACTGGAGGAGTTGCATTCGGCACAATTTCGATGAGATCTGATGTCATCTCTTGTGCCCGCCGCAGTGCCTCGGCAGTTGTCATAATACCAAGCTGTGCTCCATCATCTGTAATGACGCGCACCTGCGGCGCTTTGATTTCGGAATTAACCCGTGCTCGTTCTTGTTTAATAAGTTCTTCTCCTAAACTGTGAGTGCTCTTGTTTTAATTGTATTGAGAATTTGATTTTGGAATTCTTCAAATTTCATTGTCCCCTGATCGCCTTTTTTGTGCCGGCGAACTGAAACTAAGCCGCCAACTTTTTCTTTCTCACCAACCACAAGCATATACGGCACTTTCTTCGTTTCACAATCGCGAATCTTATATCCGATTTTTTCGTTGCGATCGTCTAACTCAACACGTACACCGGAAGCTTTCAATCCATCAAATATTTCTTTTGCATACTCCATAAATACATCGCTGATGGGCAAAACCGCAACCTGCGTCGGTGCCAACCACAACGGAAATTCTCCGGCAAAATGTTCGATGAGAATTCCTACGAAACGTTCCAATGATCCAAATGGTGCTCGATGAATGATCACCGGACGGTGCCGTTGTCCATCTTGACCGATATATTCTAATTGAAACCGCTCAGGCATAACATAATCTACTTGAACGGTGCCGAGCTGCCACGTGCGATTCAATGCATCCTTCACCATGAAATCGATCTTTGGTCCGTAGAAGGATGCTTCACCATAAGCTGTAAAGTAATCAAGTTTCATCTCATCCGCCACTTCGCGGATCTCGCGCTGCGCTTGTTCCCAGAAGGCAGCTTCACCGCCGTATTTCTCAACATTCTTATCGTCCCGATAAGACAGGCGAATCTTCACTTCCATACCAAAGGTTTTAAACACCAATTGTGTCAAATCGATGACAGATTTAACCTCTGCTTTCAACTGGTCGTGTGCACAATAGATGTGAGCGTCGTCTTGGGTAAATCCGCGTACACGTGTGAGACCGTTCATCTCGCCGGATTGTTCATATCGATAGACAGTGCCAAACTCAGCCAGGCGAATCGGCAAGTCGCGATACGAACGCGGCTTAAATGAATAAATTTGATGATGATGCGGACAATTCATCGGCTTCAATAGAAACGCTTCACCATTTTCCATTTGAATAGGTGGGAACTGTGAATCCTTATAATATGGATAATGGCCCGATGTTTTGTACAATTCCAGATTTGCAATATGCGGTGTAATGACCGCTTGATACCCGCGCTTTCTTTGTTCGTCGCGTAAAAATTCTACAAGCGATTCGCGGATGATGGTTCCCTTCGGAAGCCACAACGGCAAACCGCTTCCAACTTTCGGTGTGAGAAGAAAAAGTTCTAACTCGGACCCCAGCTTACGATGATCGCGGCGTTTTGCTTCCTCAAGCAGGAACAAATATTGATCCAGTTCTTTCTTTGATGGGAACGTAACGCCATAGATGCGTTGCATCATCTTGTTTTTTTCATTCCCGCGCCAGTACGCACCGGCAACGCTCAAGAGCTTGATGGCTTTGATCTTTCCAGTTGAAGGGAGATGCGGCCCACGGCAAAGATCGGTGAAATTTCCATGGTGATATAATGAAATTGCCTGACCTTTAAACTCATCCAGTAACTCAAGCTTGTACTGGTCACCTTTCTTTTTGAAATACTCGACCGCCTCTTCCCACTTTTTTTCCTCACGGACATATGGAACGTCACGATTGGCAAGCTCGTTCATTTTATCTTCAATCTTTTGAAGATCATCCTTTGAGAGATTGTGCTCGCCAAGATCAAGGTCGTAATAAAAACCGGTTTCTATAGCGGGACCGATACCGAATTTTGCTCCCGGGTACAATGTCTCCACTGCTTCTGCCATCAAATGAGCAGAGCTATGCCAGTAGGCATGCTTTCCGCCATCATCAGCCCACTTGAGAATTTTGAAGGAAGCATCCTGGCTTATCGGGCGGCTTAAATCCCATACTTCTCCGTTTACTTCAACAGCAAGCGCTTCTTTTGCCAGACCTTTGCTAATACCTTCAGCAATCTGCTTACCGGTAATATCGCGATCGAATTCTTTCTGGTTCCCGTCAGGGAATGTGATTTTTATTTTACTCATTAGTATAAAAAAATCGGATCAACGTCCGATCTTTAGTAAAAGTCTCTATATGAAGGACAGGATATTGAACAACTTATCCAACCTCTACTTTTTCCATGTAATCGTGGGCCCTATAGGACTCTGAGCCGAAGGCTCATGCGCCTTTGGCGCAGAACCTATAACATTACATTGTGGGCCCTATAGGACTCGAACCTATGACCTCTACCATGTCAAGGTAGCGCTCTAACCAAACTGAGCTAAGAGCCCCTATAACATTATTGTTTAAATAATACCAAAAAAATGTTTGAAAAACAATTCCGATCTCTACTGATATGTTGCTGTATCGAAAAAAGCCGATTGATTTTTATTATTAAATTTTAACTATATTTGAGCAGTCCTCACATGAGTTATGTTGAATTTTGGTTTGATATACTTTTGCAGGAGGAACTATGAAGATCATCCTTTGGTGTTTATGTACAGCCTGTTTCATCGGCTGTTTTCCAATTCAGCAAAATACCGAATCAGATACACCACAATTACTTTTCCAGTCCCCGCTGCCGGCTCTTCCGACATCAATTCAAAAGTTACCATCAGAAATAAGCCTTGCGGTGTTTGTTCTAGAGAACGGTACTGTTGAGCAAGTGCGGTTTTCAAAAAGCAGCGGCAGCAACGAATGGGATTCACTTGCTGTCAGTGCTATTAAGCAATGGCATTTTTCTCCCGCGCGAATGAATGGCAAACCATTCAGCACTTGGTGTCATTTACGAGCACCCTTGCATTACGCTAGCCCGTTGCTTTTTTCCTTAGCTGAAATATTATGTGCTACAAAAGAAACAGCAGATTCGATTTATGAAGCATTAGAGCAGGGGCAGGAATTTAGCAAGTTGGCCCAACAGTATTCCATTGACACGTCGCGTGAGAACCATGGCATCATTGGCGAAGTGGACGTTTATTGCTATCCAGAAAATATTCGGAGCACGCTGAAAGGACTCGATATAGAAGATTACACGAAACCACTTCTCTACGGAAACCATTACGCTATCTTTAAACGGATAAAAAAGACAGAATAATCTCCAAGCTTTTCAAAGCAGATTTTTTTTATCGAATAAAACAGTACCAGAGCGCTACAGATCGCATTTCAGTCGACGCACCTTCTATCGATTTCTGTGCATCTAAAAGTGAGGCAACCCGCCTGTTGGCGGCATCATAAATATTCGCGCCGCGGACCGTCATCATTTTTCTGTTATCTGCATCAAAAAGAAAATTACCGCGAATGGTAGCGATTCGCCGACTGTTGCCATCATAAATATCTTCACCTCTGGTAATGGCAATTCTTCGATTATGAGAATCAAAGAGTTCGAGACCGCGCATTTTGTAGATGTTCATAACAGACATCTTTTTTTGTTATTATTTTTTGAACCGTATTGAGCGTATTTAGTATAGACCCTTTCCACTCCAACAGCAAGACATTTATTTATTTATATTTCTGCTATCCATCCATTCCAAATCCTGAGTGGTTCGCATTCCCTTGAAGAATGATATAAATTATTACTACAGCAAAAACTGCCTGCATTTTTCACTATGGATTTTCACAAACTTCCCTTATTATAAGAAAAATGGTTTTATTGGAAATTTCCATTGTTGGGCATTCTGTATGAACGTGATCTATCTTTTAAAAGGTCTTGCAATAGGATTTTCACTTGCGGCGCCGGTTGGTCCCGTCGGAATTCTCTGTATCCGGCGAACACTTGCGCATGGAAGCAAGCGCGGAATTATTATCGGGCTCAGTGCTGCATCGGCAGATATGGTCTACGGCATCGTTGCAGCATTCGGTGTCACGCTCATTTCCGACTTCATTTCTCAACAGCAGCATTGGTTTCGTCTCGTAGGCGGCATTCTCTTGCTCATACTCGGGTATCACACATTTTTTTCCCATCCGTCAACTGATATAATAACAAATGGAAAAAATGGACATACACGTACATTCGTTTCTACTTTTTTTCTCACTTTAACGAATCCTATGACCTTGTTCGCTTTTGCCGCTGTATTTGCTGGTATCGGTTTGGATAAAACTATTGGCATTCATGGTTATGCAATTTTCTTTGTCGCCGGTATTTTTCTCGGTTCGTTAAGCTGGTTCTCATTCCTCACAAGTCTCGTTCATTTCTTCCGCGAAAGAATCACAACAGATGGGCTTGTTATTATCAATAAGGTTGCCGGCTCCCTTTTAACTCTCTTTGGCGTCATTGCACTCTGGAGTGGATTAAGAGGATTCTAGCCCTGCCTCAAATACAGAGGGCTGCTTTTTCCAAATAACCCATCGGCAATGATCTGCTAAAAAGTTTTTGCCCTGTAATAGTTAGTGACCACTCATCTCCGAGATCGAATCAATGAACCAGATCCCCCCCCTTGCACCATCACAATTTCTTGTTACGAATGCATGTTACCAAACCATAAAAAAAAGGAATTGTCATTCCCACGGATTTTAAGTGGGAATTTTACATAAGATGCCCGACTAAAGCAATCGGGCATGACAATATTACTTTATTAAGTGTCATATCTGTTGTGCGTAATATCAGTTACGAAATACTATCTTTTCGATTCGGTAAGAATACTAAACGAAAAGCGTACGCCGGTCCCCAGTATCCTCGCTTTCGCAACCAATGCAGGAATGATCGCGGATCAAATGCTCGAGCAAGCGAGAAGAAAACCATTGCAATAGTTGATGCACGCACAGCAATCCAAAAAACATTTTCTAACGAAGAACCGGATACAAGAATCAATGCCATGAGAATGACGATGGGTATCCAAAAGAACGGCCGAGTGAGATCACGCAAACTTTGCTTGATCGTGGATTTCCAAGAGCGTTTTGTATCTTCCGCAACAAAATGTGCCGCACCTGTCACAAGTAGACGCTGAAGTCTTTCTGGTGTTCGATGGCGACTCGTATAGGCATATAATGTTACCGCAGAGGAAAACATTCCGGCTATTGATGACCAGAGGAACAAGAGGCCAATTAACCCAAAAGGTGGGAGATGCAATTTTTGACCAATCCACTGAAGGACAGCATCATACATTCGTACAAGATCGCTGCCAACAAAGAGAAGCTGTAAGAGCACGCCCTGAGCCGCTGCCCATGCTCCAATGAGAAAACCGCCCAGCATAATTCCAAAAATATTCCATCCGAAGAGTATGGTAGCACCAGTAAAAAGTACTCCCTGTACGCTGATCGCAAGCATAGGGTTCAATCGACTTCCCGACGGAGACAATGCTTTCATGCCGGCTGCAATAAATGGCACCCAAACAATTTTACTGCGAGTACCAAGGCCATCTCCGGCATAGGTCATAACCATAGACTGCACACTCGATAATGCAATTCCTCGAAAAGGGATTTGCGCCGTGTGCAGTATCGCTCCCACACTTGCTTCAAAACTTCCCGCCGCAGCGCCATATGCTCCAATACGTTTCCAGTCGTCATGTTCCACACAGATGGTTCGGAGTTTATTCCACGCATCTGTTTCCTGAACATCAATACAAACATCAAATTGTATGTGAAGCACTTGTTCGATATTCGAGACTAACCCGCTTCGCATTGCAATGACCACAAGAGGAGCATTCGAGGATTGTATTGAGTTCCAAAGTTTTGCGTGTCCTTTTCCCGAAGTTTCCAATGAACTAAACTCATCAAGAACGACAAGTGCCGGGGCACCCTTCAATTTAATTTGTTCTGCCCATTCTTGAAGCAACCGTTCAGTTTCAATTTCGAATACATACGGCGGTATTTTCGATTCATCGCGCGTCGCATAGAGGAGTTCACGTCCAGAGGCTATCATTTGCAGTCGGTAACAACCTGCACCTCGATTGGGTGAAGGGCGATCTTCCCCTATCGCAAGAAATCCTTCGACGCCTTTATGTTGCTGTTGGAACCACGTTGTCAATTGGAGCAACAACGAAGTTTTCCCAGATCCGACAGGTCCCGTCACGCCAACAAGTAACATGGTCAATGAAAACCAAAATGTGGATATATCAGTTTATTCTTCATTTTCAAATTATAATAAACGAAAGATAGAAGCAATGTATAGTTTAGACTTTGCATTGTGAAAATATAACCATGCATGAATGACAGATTGAAATTCTTTCTCCTACTTCGGAAATTCTCATTGCAGATGCGCGTGATTTTTTTTATATTTGATTCAGAAGATTTTAGAGATGACGGATCTACCCGCCTTTTTTTTCGTCGGGAAGAAAATATTAAGATTAATCGATAGTTCCTTTAAATCAACAATTGCCAATCCAAAATTCGCAATTGAATTGGCGGGGTAGCTTCCGTCAAAAGATGAAGCATGGCGGACAGGTAGCTGGTTACCCGCCCGGACGACTGTGTCGTTAAGTCGGGCGGGGAGAGTCCCGATTGAAAGCATCGGGACAAGTCGGAATCATAATCTCCCGCCAAAAAACAGCGGGACGCAAAAAACGCGCAGCCGGAGGCCTGTTATAAAATATCGACGAAGTCGATATTCAAATTTGTTTTGATTGTGTTCTTTTAAATCTAAAATCTAAATTCATCAATCTTCATTTTTATGGCGGGGTAGCTCAGCTGGTTAGAGCGTCGGAATCATAATCCGCAGGTCGAGGGTTCGAATCCCCCCCCCGCTACTGATAAATGAAACGCCCGGCTTGTCTGGGCGTTTTCATTTATTCCATAGTGGCTGGATGAAGAGCCACGTTCGCCTGTCCCGCATTAACGAAGTTAATGCGGGGAATCCCTCCCGCTACAAAAAAAAGCGAATTCATAATGAATTTGCCTTTTTATTTTCTTCCCCCCGCTTCAAATCCACGACTCATTGTCGTGTTAATTAATTCTGGATGTGGTTCTTAAATTCCTTTGGACTTATACCAACTTCTTTTTTGAACAGCCGGGAAAAGTACGGTGGATTTTCAAAACCAAGCTGGTATGCAATTTCAGATATGCTCTGATCACCGACAACGAGCTTGTTTTTGGCTTCGGAGATTACAAAGAGATGAATCAACTCCAAAGCAGTTTTGCCGGTCTCCTGTTTCAGCAAATCGCTTAAGTATTTTGGCGACAGATGAATCTGTGAAGCCATGTAGTTCACAGTAGGCAATCCCTTTTCTCCTGCCTCTCCTTTTTCAAAATACACATTCAGGCACTCATTAAATTTTGTCACCGTATTACCTGATAAAGGCTTCCGGTCAATGAATTGTCTTTTATAGAACCGTTGGGCATACTTCAGAATGGAATCAAGATGCGAAAGGATAATGGACTTGCTGAACTCATCCGGATTATTGCGGTACTCAGTTTCTATTTTATTGAACAATGACCAAATGATTTTTCCCTCTCTCGGAGTAACATGAAGAGCTTCACTTGTTTCGTAATCGAAGAAATCATATTTCTTTATTTCTGTGAACAAAGGATGGCCCATCAAATAGTCTTCATGAATTTCAATTGAGAAACCTTTCCCTTTCAACTGGACGTCATGGAGAGAAATTATTTGTCTCGGTTTCATGAAATACATAAATCCGCTATCGTGATCATATTTTGTCTTACCATACCAAATATTACCAGATTTTAGTTTTTTAAAACAGATGAAATAAAAATCGAATGAGACTTCTGTTGCATTCAATGGAGTAGAAGATTTCTTTAATTGTTTCAGACCAAACAAAGGATTTTCCGGAATAGGATATCCTTGAGCTTCATGTAATTCGCTTATTGTTTTGAACTGCTTCATAATTATTACAGCCTTCAAATAATTATTTTCCTATAGCCTGTAAGCATAAAAATTATTTTAAACCATGCTTTAAATAATTCGATTTATAATTAATAAGTTAGGTATTAGAAATTCTAATACCAAATTTTTTACACCATTTCCGGTTTCTAATGATCAAAAAATTCTCATTTAATGAGGTTCGAGAAAATAATCTTCATCGCTTTAAAAATCCTTGAATTTTCAGCCATTCTTTAAATTGCTCGATCCAGTTATCAATTGGTAAACCTTGTTTGCACATATCAAAGCCGTGACCATCTTTCGAATAAACATGACACTCAACATTTTTACCTGCTCGGTCCAGATTCCTGCTTTTGCATGATTTCTCCCGCGATTCACGGTACTTCTGTTAAGTTCCAACAGAACTAGCGTGGCATCATAATCTTTACGGCTTTTTCAATAATATCCAGTCTCGCTTTCTTGGGATCGGGTTCACCAACCGCCGAACCATCCGGCTTAAATTGGAGGAGATCGTTCGTTTTGGGATTGTAAACTGGCCATTTCGGCAGTCCCTGACCATTAGGATCACCAGTCTTGGCGAAATTTACCCAATAACTGTTCATCATCTTGGCGACTTCCTTGTCCTTGGGTGCCACGGTGGCTCCATTCCGATCTCTAAGGTTGTCAAACACGTAAGCAATTTCGGATCCATGGCCTGCACCATAACGCATCATCTGTTGCATTGAGGTGGCGACGTAGGAGAAAAGATATATGTAGGCCGGAGTGCCCTTAGCGACAAAGGCTCTCGCAGTGAACCGGGCAGGCTCTGCCCATACTTTGTCAGTGTTGACCATCGTGAGCATCTTGGCGAATTCAGTAGTACCATCAGGATCATAGACCGTAATAGCTTCGTCCCTCAGGCTCCCGAACAGGGACAGCAGTTCGTCCTTCGAACTGGCATTGACAAATCCAGCCTGCACTTCCGCACTATTCGACCCGATTATAAGTGGTACTCGTGCCTGTCTGCCGGCCCCATATGCGCTCTCAGCAGTTTCTATAACCAGTTTACCGTCAAGAATCGGACCTGAGTAGATAGGCAGACCTCCGGGGCCATCGATTTCTTGTCCACCATCCACAATCTCTTCCACACTCAGGGAGCGCAGTCTGGCAAGTGCGGCCGCATCCGTGCCCTCGATCCTATGTTTGTGAGCAAAGTTTTTTCCGATCGTTTCCGCTGAAACGGGGTAGAACGGATCGGCATTTTCTTTACTTATCGGTCTACCGGTCAGAACACCATCTCGGCCACCGCCAGACTCGCTGATCGCCTTTTGGAACAGGTCTTTCGCAGCTGGAATTGTCAGTAGTGAATGTACTGAAACACCACCGGCAGACTCACCGAAAATGGTAACATTATTCGGATCGCCTCCGAATGCGGCAATGTTCTGTTGCACCCATTTGAGTGCGGCGATCTGGTCCATATAGGCGTAATTGCCCTTAGGCTCATCCGGATGCTCTTCACTCAATACGTGGAACGCGAAGAAACCGAGGCGTCCGAGACGGTAGTTGAAAGTGACCAGGATGACGCCTCGTTTGGCAAACTGATTTCCGGAATTGTCCAGAAAGGAGCCGCTGCCGAAGACGAAGGCTCCACCATGGATCCAAACCATAACTGGCAGCGTTGCCTTCTGTGCTGCCCCGGCAGGTCGCCATATATTGAGAAACAGGCAATCTTCCGACGAACCGTCCGCAATTTTTCCAGAACCGCGGGGCCATCCTGCCTGCGCACAATTTGCGCCAAACTTGCTTGCATCACGTACTCCCTGCCACGCAGGGAAAGGTTGCGGTGGACGCCAGCGATAGGCACCGACCGGTGCAGCAGCATAGGGAATTCCGTTGAAGTTGTCGACATCCCCATCTGTTATGCCGCGCACGATTCCAGAGGCGGTGCTAACCGTTGGCCCCTCGGCCACTGTATCATTGACAATTGTTTGCTGAGCATGCAACAAGCAACTAATAAGAATGACTAAACCAGCTAATACTTTTTTCATCTTGAATCCTTTTAATCATTTTTAATGACCGCCAGGTGTTAGCAGTCTGGTGAACGAGAGCGAGCCTAACTTCCAGGTGCCATTTTCTTTCACATAGACTTCTGTAACCTCAAAGGGATTGGTGACTTCGTTCCCACCAACGATTGCTAATAGCGTAATTCTGTTTAATAGAATAGCGGTATTGCCAATAATATACACCGATACTTCATGGATATCCGCTTTCTTGTACCAAATCCCTCCGCTTTTTATCACATTAAGTTCTTGTTCTTTCCCCCAGCTTCCTCCCATATGGACAAACACAGCTTTTTCGTGAAAGAGATTGTCCAGCGTATCTACATTTTTGTCTGCCATCCACTGCCACTTCTCCTTTGAAAGATTAATTATCGCTTGCTCAGTACTTGTGCTGCTTTTGGTAGACGGATTTGTCTTTGTTTCTTGTGCAATGGACGATTGCGCGCTCAGAATTATGAATAATAGACCAAGAATTGATGCCTTCATGATTGTACTCCATATAATTATTTATAGGTTTTACAATTGAGAATAATTTTAATTGATGAACTGAATTATAATTCAATTTTTCTTTCTCCCATCCATTTCACGATTTCCGGATCGCGATGATCAAAGAAGCTGCTCTTCTTCATATCCAGTGCAACAATGGCATGCATATCTTCAGAACTTAATTCAAAGTCGAATATATCAAAATTCTCCTCAATTCTTTCCTTGCGGACTGATTTCGGAATCGCAACAACTTTTCTTTGTACCAACCAACGCAGAATTACCTGAGCGACGGATTTCTTGTATTTTCCCGCAATAGAAAGAAGTAATTCATTTTTGAAAATGTTGTTTTTCCCTTCGGCAAACGGCCCCCAGGATTCGATCTGAACATTGTTTTCTTGTAAGAATTTTTGAGGTTCAGTTTGCTGACAGAAAGGATGTGTTTCGATCTGATTCACTGCAGGAACTACTTTGTTGAACAGGATCAAGTCCATTATTCGATCGGGATGGAAATTGCTAACACCGATTGCCCGGACTCTACCCTCCCGGTATAATTCTTCCATCGCCCGCCAGGAACCGTAAATATCTCCATAGGGTTGATGAATCAGATAAAGATCCAAATAATCTAATTGTAATCTCTTCAATGATTTTTCAAAAGCCTTCTTCGTGTTTTCGTATCCCGTATCCTGAATCCAAAGTTTTGTGGTGATAAACAGCTCTTCTCATGCCACACTGCTTTTCTTAATTCCTTTTCCAACTTCCACTTCGTTTCCATACGAGGCCGCGGTATCAATGAGACGATAACCGGCATGCAGGGCATCGAGAACACTTCTTTCACATTCTTTGGCATCTTGCATTTGAAATACACCAAATCCCAGAATGGGCATCTCCACACCATTATTCAATAAAACCGTTTGCATAATTTTCCTTTTTATCGTTTTTTACTCCGGTATTACTTCATTTAAACATTTTATTGCGTTCAAAGCTCTTGGGTATCCTATGTATGGTAACAATTGTGTAACTACACTCATCAGTGTTTCTTTGTCATTCCCAACATTTACATTGCCTTGAATATGTCCTTTTACTTGAAGCTCAACTCCACCTAATGATATAAGCATAGCAAACGTAAGAAGTTCTCTTGTTTTTATATCAAGTCCTTTTCTCGTTAAATAATCGCCAAAACAATTTGCAGATAAATATTTTTGGATATGAAGTTGATTTTTGGGTGACTCGTTATTCATTTTGTCTATCATTTCCCCAAAGATCGCCTTTTGCATTTCCAATCCTTTGTCATATCGATCTTCGGGTGTGGTTGTCGATTGACCTTCTAAAGGTAATTGTATTCCTCTGCTTTGCAATACTTCATTTGTGGCATGGATAAAATCAAAAACCTTTGCGAGGCCAACATAAGGTACGGACTGATAGAGGATTTCTTTAATTTCAACAGGCGTTACACGAACATTAAGAGCGGCGCCAAGCATCACTTTATATTCGCTTAGCGCCTGGCTGGCAATGGTCGATGCGAGAATCATCATTACCCTTGTTCTCGTATCTAAGTTTCCATAACGAAGCACTTCATCAAAAGCAAAGTTGTCGAACACCTCTATCAGTTCCGGATCTGTTACACTTAATGTTGATTTGTGAATCGGAAACAATTCTTCATGGTTTCTGATTGCAGCTTCGGTCAGATTCATTTTCTTAGTCATAGACCCTCATTTCTGAACACTCTTATATTCTTCATCGCTCACCGGCTTCAACCATTCCACAGCGCCTTGATTCGTGTTGTTGGTAATAACGATATGAGTAAGACTGCTGTCGTGCGCAGCGCCATGCCAATGTTCGACGTGAGATGGAATAATAACGACATCGCCCTTCGCGAGTAGCCTTGCGGGTTTTTCTCTTTCCTGATAATATCCTTTGCCATCGGTAACGAGCAGGATCTGCCCTGCCGGATGAGTATGCCAATTGTTTCTGCAACCCGGTTCGAAGACAACATTCCCGATTGCATAACTTCCCGTCTCGTCTTGCGGCACCAGCATCTTCAGCCATGCAGTTCCAGTAAAGTAATCGGGGGACGTTTTCTCACCTTTCGGGAAAATGGCATTTTGATTTTCTAAAGTATTCATCTTTTATAGTCCTGTTCTTTTTTCTAGCTCTTCAGGATAGCGGTCGCCCACTACTTTGATGTTGTCAAGTGCCGACTTAATCTCGCTCAATTCCTTTGAAGTCAAAGTCACTGTTGCAGCTCCGATGTTTTCTTCGAGACGATTCAGCTTAGTTGTTCCGGGAATCGGGACGATCCACGGTTTTTGTGCCAGCAGCCATGCGAGTGCAATTTGACCCGGTGTCGCTTCCTTTTGTTCTGCCACTTTCTTCAGTAAGTCCACAAGGACTTGATTCGCTTCAAGCGCCTCGGGAGTAAACCGGGGAACGATATTACGAAAATCAGACTTTCCGAAATTAGAATCTTTATTGAAACTTCCTGTAAGAAATCCCTTGCCCAAAGGACTGAACGTTACAAAGCCGATTCCGAGTTCCTCCAGCGTTGGTATTAATTCTTCTTCAGGGCGCCTCCACCAAAGAGAATATTCGCTTTGAATAGCAGTCAGGGGCTGCACAGCGTGAGCACGACGAATAGTCTTTACTCCCGCTTCGGAAAGTCCCCAATGTTTGATCTTACCTGCCCTGATCATATCTTTTATAGCGCCCGCTACATTTTCTATCGGCACAGTTGTATCTACACGATGCTGATAATACAGGTCAATGAAATCTGTATTCAGGCGCCTGAGTGAACCCTCCACGGATTTTCTGATCTGCTCAGGACGGCTATCCTGCACTTGTTTTCCATCCTGCATTTTAATACCAAATTTGGTGGCAATAACTACTTTGTTGCGGTAGGGAGCTAACGCTTCGCCCAAGAGTTCTTCATTGGTAAACGGTCCATACATCTCGGCGGTATCAAAAAGTGTAACACCGCGGTCAACAGCTTTATGGATCAAAGAAATCATTTCTTTTTTGTCAGGTATCTCGCCATAAGCGTAACTCATACCCATGCAGCCAAGCCCGAGAGCAGAGACTTCCAATCCGTTCTTTCCTAATTTGCGTTTTTGCATTTCTTCTCCTTTTATAAAATATCCGCTAAACTTGTGATACTAATATAAAGAAACAACGCTGAGAGGATGTATACAAAAGGCGGGATTACGGATACGCTTTACGCATACTAGTTGATAGCCAATCTTGTGCAATTGCGTTTTTTTTATTAAAAATTGATGAAAGGAGCTTCTTTAATTAGGCTGAGTTCGGATGAGTTCCCCCCCGCTACAAAAAAAGGCGAATCTATTTTGAATTCGCCTTTATATTTTTTCCACCCCGCTTCTAACCCACGAACCAAGGCGCTTATGCAATTATTTTTCGTCAACCTGATTTCCCAATATCATTCCATGAATTCGACAATTCACTTTTCATCCAACACATCCCTTACTATTTTCACAACTTTTGTTGGATCATACGGTTTGAAGAGAAAATGCTGTATCCCCGTTTTCAAAAATTTTGCTTTCACTTCCGGATCAAGATACCCTGTTGCCAGAATTATGCGTTCTTTCGGATTGATTTTTTTAATCAGTTGACACACCTCCAGACCGCTAATATTTGGCAATCCGAGATCGGTCATCACAAGAGCGATATCGTTCTTTTTCTCCTGATAGATTTTCAATGCCTTCAATCCGTCCTTGGCAGAAAGAACTGAGTATCCCTTTTCAACAAGCACTATCTGAAGAGACATCATAAGCGCTTCTTCATCCTCTACAACCAACAACGTCTCGGTTCCACCTGGAATTTCTTCCAATGTTGCTTCTTCATTTTCGCCGATCGGTTCTGCCACTTGCGATACAGGTAGATATAAACGGAAGGTAGTTCCCTTACCAAGCTCGCTCTCTACATCAATAAATCCTTTATGGGTCTGTATAATGCCGAATACAATAGCTAACCCCAATCCGGTTCCCTTTCCTATTCCTTTCGTGGTAAAAAACGGTTCAAAGATTCGCTTTTGTATCTCTTCAGTCATTCCTTCACCACTATCACTCACTTCAATACAGACATAACTACCCCCGACAGCATCCGGATGTTGATTGCGCAAACTTGCAGTAGATACCATACGCGTACTGATGGAAAGAACACCGCTCCTTGGCATCGCATCCCGCGCATTGACACAAAGGTTCAGCAACGCTTGATGCAGCTGTGAACGATCAGCATTTATGTAAGGAATTGTTTTATCGAAATCCTGCGAATAGGTTAGAACTTTGGGGAATGTTTCAAAGATCATGGTCATAATTTCCATGACAACATCATTCACATCCACCGCTCCAAACGCAGTTTCTGTTTTTCTCGCAAAGGTCAATATCTGCTGGACAAGTGTTTTTCCCCGTTCGACAGCTTTCACGATGGTGTTCACAGCGAGGTCTAACTTCTTAGTATCATCTTTAAACTGCTTGGTACTTGTAATGTATGCCAGTATGATTCCTAGAATATTATTGAAATCATGTGCAATCCCGCCTGCAAGCGTTCCTAATCCTTCCAACTTTTGCATTTGGCGCAGCCCCTCTTCCATTTTCTTGCGCTCGGTGATATCATGGACTGAGCCAACGAGATGCATACATTTTCCCTTGTTATCAACAACAGGTGCGATGCTGACTTCGCCAGTTACCCATCCCGACGGATATTTTGTTGTCTCTTCCCATCGTACGATTTTCTTCTGATAGATTGCTTCCGAATATTTCTCCAATGCCAGTGTAAGAGATGGTTCTGGGATAACTTCATGTACTCGTTTTCCAATTATTTGATCGGCTTGCAGGCCGGTGGTCGAGAGAAAACACCGGTTGACCGAAGTAAAGACATAGCTCCCTTCTTTTTCCACTTTCAGATTGAAGATGATATCCCCAACCGTATCATAGATGAGAGAAATCTGCCGCTCACTTTCCTGAAGGGCTGTTAATACGACTTCCCGCTTTCTTTGTTCCCCGCTGATTACTTGGAATCTGACAATGAGATACATACAAATCACACAAATCATCAACAAAGCAATGGTTATCAAGAAGAGGTTTGATCTAAATCCCGAGAGAGAAGCTAGAGCCTCTTCATCTGGTGTAGCAACGACGATAGACCAGAAAGTATTGCCGAATGGAATAGACATGTAGACTGCATGCTTAAGAACTCTTTCATCAGATGTATCCCGGACTCTATGATCAAGGTATGCTGTGACTCCTTCATTACCTTTGAGCATTTCATCAACCATAGAAATGATTTCAGGAAAACCTTTGTAGGTATCATAAACATTTCTTCCGATATGATCGGGGAAGGGAGAGGAAATCTCGATCCCTTTCTCACTAATAACCCAAGCATATCCGCTTGCTCCGATGCGGATGTTTTCAATATACTTCTGTGCAATCTTGTCAAAAGACAGAAGGAATGCTATGGTTCCATCGTATGTGCCATTCTTGAACACAGGAACATGGACGGCTACCGTCCTAAATCCCTGAACCGCCATAAAAACATCACTAACAACAATCTTGTGAGTCTTTATGCTCAGACGAATATGTTCCTGGTACGAGATGTCTTTCACAATTGACGCTTTAAAAGGAACCGAGTAGATGATTGTCCCTCGTGCATCGACGCGCGTAATGCCTTTTATTTCGTCGGAATTTAGGTTTTGGTAGTTCAACAAGATTTGTTTACCAAGATCGTTCGATTCGATAATTTCCGGAAAACGGGAGAGAAAATTTAGTGTGCCGATTACATTAGTTATGTAGTCTTTAATCCCTGTCGCAGCTTGCTGGGCGTGGATCTTTTGTGCGAAATTTAGATCCTGAATTGTTTGCTGTTTGACATCGGAGTAGATAGCGTATAGCGATACAGCGAAGAGGATCAATACACTGAGGGTAATAAGTATGAAATATTTTCCAAATTTCATGATGATAATCTAAATTGCAAACCGCTTTGTATATTTCAGGATGGAAATCCTGACCGAACAGGAAAATTGTGTGTTGTAGAAAAAAATAATTTTGAAAAGGAAATACGAAACACCAGATTTTGGTTTTTTAAACACATATGGTGGGAAAACTGATAAGACCCCTTGAGAGCTTATTCCTGCGTGCATACTCTTTTCTCCAATCCACGCTTGGTGAACAGAATTACGACACTATAAGTATAAAAGTATCAAATCTCATAGTGAATAGCAACGTGCGGATTTTTGCCACTTTAGGCTAATAATACAGGAAGTTAAGATGACACTCCCTCACCTGTTAGTAAATCAAGTTTTCGTATAAGCTGATTATTCCACCATCAAAGTCAAGACACAATAGCGGGATCCAAAAAGCGGATTTTGTTCTATTACTCGTTCCGCAATTTCACGAATAAACTCTTCAATATAATCCCATTGTCGGCTTAAATTGACCTATTAAACTGTTCCACTAAAAAATATTTAAGGGAATGAATGATTTCATTCCTTTGAGGTGAAAAATTTTGTTGCATTAATATGATAAGAAGCTTATTTTTCAGAAGTGTATTAAGACTATTACAATAGATAGGAAAACGGAGATGGTCCGCTTCTATTTTCAACCAGTTCCTGCAGAAATCCCTCAAATCGGCGAAATGATGAAAAAAAACTCAGTCCTAAGTGAACTGAGTTCGGGATGTAGCGGGGGGCGGAACTCATACGAACTCAGCCTGAGAGTTGAATAATTACCTTATAGATGCACATGCAAAAGATATCAGCAACGATACTTACACATTAATAATTATTGCTCTCGACTGGTTAAATATCAAAGTTGATTCATTTCTTACTAAAGAAAGATTTGTCATTTTATAGCAAGCGGAGATTTTATCGGTGCTGCCTATCCAGTGGCTCCCAAAAGTGGTCACTTCTTGACAAGTTGACCGAATGAGTGAGGGAAGGATAAGCATGAATGGTAGATGTCTGATACAAATATGAAAATTATCAATGTGAACTTAGTTTGTTTAGTATAGGCAGGTATTGGTTACGACATATTTGTAGTCCTATAGGTATCCAAATTATACGAATCAGCTTGCATAACAGAAATTAGTTGATAATATTATAGCTATAGTCTATATTGCAAACGAGTTGTGTCTTTAAAAGATAAAAACAAAGATTTACTCATCATAAAAACGAATAATTACAATCTGATTGTTAGTGTAATATCCTAATATAATAGGGAACGAGGGAAGCAATGAAATACTTTTATTGCGTACTTTTTCTAATGATAGTGTTTGTTTCAATCGGTTGGGCCCAAGTGGCAGTGATCGTGAATAAATCAATCCCAGTATCGAAAATAACCGCAGGTTCCTTGAAACAAATTTATAATTTGAATAATACGAAGTGGTCTGATGGTACAAAAATTATTGTCTATGATAGCAAAGATCAGTTCCTCCGGCAGGCATTGTGTGACTTCATTGGAGAAGATATTCTTATCCTTAGAAAACTATGGATGAAATTACAGCTATCCGGTGAAGCGAAAGCACCCGAAGCTGTACAAAATGACGATGAAATGATTAAAAAGGTTACGTCAACCTTAGGAGCAATTGGATATATCCATACATCGGCGATAAAGGGTAATGATTTGAAAGTCATAGCAACAATCGAATAATGTTCATCGAATTCGATTGGTTAAAATTGAAGCATGCAAGTTCTCATAGTTCTTGCTTGCACGCGCCTTATAAACCTAGAAAATAATTTCTGCTGCAACTGCCACTCATAGAATCCGGAACTATGAGGCAATCTAATATTATGGCTTGATGACTATTGGCAAAGCAACGCCTTTCTCATTCCATACAGCATCGTTATTGGAACCTTTGACTCGAAAAATATACTTCCCTGGATTTAAATTTGTGTAGGTCGTAGTGTGTTTTGCACCAACATAATACCAGTCTTTGTCAAATCCTTCCATTTTAAATGCATACTGGTTTTTAAAAGATGCAATATAATTGAGAGCTGCAAAATCTAATGAAATAACGGACTGTGTATGAGACAGAATCAAATCCTCATCAACTCCAGTTTCTTTTCCCAATCCCCTTTCGCCGATGTTAACGGGTTTATGAAATATTTGAAAATTAGTGATGACGATCGGTGGAATATATAAGTTTTCCGGTACATTGTCCGGATCAAATACGTTGAATCCGTTTGAACCTCCAAAATACATCAATCCGTCGGTACCCTTACAACATGACCGATTGCGAAATCCGTTACCCTGCAAACCGTCTGCATATGTATAATTATTGAACTTCGGTTTTATAGGAAGATTTACTGCATTATTGAATTTTGATATACCTTTATTCGTGCCCATCCAAAGATTTCCATGATCATCTTGAGTAATGCTGTTAATAGAATTATCAGGCAGTCCATCTTCTCTTTGATAATATGTAAATCCATTAGTAGATTTATTAAACAGATTAAGACCCGCATCTGTCCCTATCCAAAGATTCCCTTTACTGTCTTCGTAAATTGATATTACCTTATTGCCGCTCAAGCTTGTCGTATCATTTGCAGAATGGACAAAACGCTCGAAATTTTTTGTTACTCTGTCGAAACGTTCGATCGAGGTTTCATCTACCACCCATAAAGCTCCATTTTTTGCTTCAATAATTGAAGTAACATAATTTGTACATATTCCTGAATTCGAAATATTGTACCTCGTGAATGTGTTCTTTTTTCTATCAAACATATTCAGCCCGTCACCCCAGGTTCCGATCCATAAATTTCCTCTGCTATCTTCAATAATAGAAAATATATTGTTGCTGCCTATACTACTTGTGTCTTTAGGATCATTATAATAATGCTCAAATGTTTCTGTTCTATAGTCAAACCTGTTGAGACCGCCAGCCCATGTTCCCACCCATAAGTTTCCAAGTTTGTCTTTATAAATAGCACACACAGCATTGGAACCTATACTTTTTTTATCTAAAGGGTCATTAACAAAATGAGTAAATGTATCGTCTCTTTTATTATATCTGTTTAAGCCCCCTTCAGTACCTATCCAGAGAAAGTCGTCTTCTTCCAGGAAAGTATTCACCTGGCTATTGTTCAATGATCTTTTTCTACCGAGTTCACTCTTGAGATGAATAAACTTATCTTCTTGTAGATTAATTCTATTTATTCCATCACCATAGGTGCCAATCCAAATGTTGCCTTGTTCGTCTTGGCATAGAGAATAAATAGAATTATTACTCAAGCTGGTTCCGTTACTAGGATCGTTTTTAAAATGGATAAAGGTATTGACCCTGTTATGGAAGTTAGTGAGATTGATCATATCCAATCCGCCGTTTTCAGTACCTATCCATAGATTATGTTTATCATCCTCTAAGAGAGACCGAATTGTCCCTTTTGAAATACTGCTTTCATCTCGACTGTCGTTTTGATAATGTTCGAATATGCCTTTCTGTGGATGGTCCTGTGCGTTCGTGAATAAATCTAAACCAGCTTGATTGCCTATCCATAATCTGCCAGCTTTATCCTCCAATATTGAATAGATACGGTTATCTCCTAAACTACCGGGATCGTTATCATCGTAATTATAATTAATAAAAGAATCTTTTTCTTTATCATACAAGAATAAACCATTAGTGCTACCTATCCATACATTATTTCTACTGTCAACAACTACTGAAGAAAGTTCTATGTAATTTTTTTTCTGTGAGAAATCATTTCGGCCATACTTATGGACACTATTATTTTCTAAATTAAGACAGAATAAATCAGTATTTGTGGATACCCAGAGATTTTTATCTTTATCTTCTGCGATTGAGCATACAAGTTGTTGTGGGACTTCAGAATATTTAATGAACCGGTCGTTTTTTCTGTCATAACGATTGAGGCCTAGTCTCGTGCCAATCCATAATTCTCCCCTGCTATCTTTAAAGATAGTCCAAGCACTAGCGCTGCTGATTGAATTTGTATCTCGAAAGTTATTTTTATATTCACGGAAAGAATATCCATCAAAACGATCTAAACCGTCATCGGAGCCAAACCAAATAAAACCATATTTATCTTGAAGAATGGAATGCACCCAATTATTTGAAAGCCCGTCATTAACGGTGAGATGCTTGAATCGTATGTTTTTTATTTGCGCATCTACTATTTGAGGATAGATGAGAAGCCCTATCAGCATAAAAAAACCGAGTGCTACGAAGAAGAGTTTATTAAATAATGTGTTTTTCATAGCCCATATTCTCCATGATAAATATTTAGCAATGTATAATAACAAGTTAAATATAATTAAAGGATATTCAAAATAGAATAACAAAATAGAATAACAAAATGAAAACTAAGCGATTGGAATAAAACTATGAAACCTTGGGAGTATTTAGGTTAGAAGATTGTTGGGGAAGTTCAACGATAAATTTGCTTCCAGCACCAAGCTTGCTTTCAACTGTAATCCGGCCTTTATGTAAAAGAATAACTTACTCTGCAATGAACTCGATCCTTTGGTGAGCAAGTTCTGCATCAAGAGGATCGCTGTCGTAAGCTCGATCTCCAACTAAATGTTCGGGTCGAGCTCTAAGAAACCGTTCTTTGATAGTATGGTGAACAAGGGTGACTTCATGCGGCGCAGCAGATGTAGCGTACATGGCGAAAGGAAGACCAGTGCTGTCTGCCATTGCCATGAGCTTCGTACCTTTGCCGCGCGTGGTATTTCCCACTCCGAAGCCCCCTTTTTCGCGATCACAAAGGTCGCGTCGATAAAACATTGGCTCAAGTCGAAATGACCTCGGTCGCAAAGGTCTCTGGCTAAAGCTTCCAGTAATATTCGCAGAACACCAGTGCGAACCCATTGTTGAAATCGTCGATGACAGGATTGATAAGGTGGAAAGCGTCCTGGAAGATCGCACCATCGAGCACCTGAACGAAGAATCCAAAATATTCTATTGAATATTTCTCGATCGTCTCGCCAAGGTCGACCACGTCCATCGTCGCGTGTTGTGTGTTTCGGTATGCAGGGTTTTATGATTGCCCATTGTTCATCTGATATTTCTTCTCGTCTTGCCATAGTGTTTTAAATTTACATGACACTTTGGCAAAGTACAAGTCATTTTTTCGTTTATGAGATAGGTTCTAGTTAGATTATTCTAATTAATATTATGATAGAACAATTATGAACAATCTCAAAGAAGCAATCAATTACCTCTCTGCCCTCATCGATAATGTGGTTGAGGAAACCATGAACCAGTTCGATTTTAACGATCTCACACATCAGCAATTACGCTATCTTCGAGTTATTGTCAGAATGAAAAACCCATCAATTTCTGAACTTGCGACGGAATTGAAATTGACAAAACCAACTGTAACGGTGCTCGTCGATAAATTGACTGCCAAAGGGTATGTAAAAAGAGTACAATCTGATAAGGATAAGCGTTCTCAGCATTTGCATTTAGCGAAAAAAGGAATGAAGATAAACACCATCATGGAGATCGCCCATGAGCGTATGGCAAAAATATTAAGATCAGGATTGAGTGAGACAGAAACAGCAATCCTGATAAAGTTGTTAAGAAAAACAGTGAGATGTAACTAACGTTAGAATTTTGAATTCCCCCGGAAGGGATTGTAATGATAAACTGTGAAGATAAGATTGAAATCAAAAAAGAAAAACAATATTTAGGGTTCAACAGGAATATTCTGTTTACGGGATTGACCAGTTTTCTTACAGACACTTCTGTTAAGATGGTTTATGCTGTCATGCCGATGTTTTTGCTCTCGATGGGTGCTTCAAAAACTAGTTTGTCAATAATTGAGGGTATCGCCGAGAGTACTGCCTCGCTCCTTAAATCCCTGTCTGGTTTTTGGAGTGATAAAATCGGCAAGAACAAACCTTTTATGTTGATAGGATATGGCATTTCTACCATTATCATCCCGCTTTATTCGTTTGTCATTTCGCCCCTCCAGGTTTTATATCTGCGTTTTATCGAGAGAGTTGGAAAGGGAATTCGAACTGCGCCGCGCGACAGTCTTATTGCGGGATCGGTGACCAATAATGAGACAGGAAAAAGTTTCGGTTTACAAAAAGCGATGGACAATAGCGGTGCAATAGTTGGTCCGCTCATGGCCTTTGCATTGCTCTTCACCTTTCCTGATAACTTTAGACTTATTTTTTTGTTGGCTGGAATACCATCCATACTAGGTGTATTTGTATTATTTTTTGGCATACGAGAGGCCAAAAGGAGTAAAGAAAATCTCTTTAATAAATTCCATTTCAAAGATTTTCCAAAAATATATTATTTCTTTCTTGGGATTGTTTTCATCTTCACACTCGGAAACTCCACCGACGCTCTCTTGATGGTGAAAGCCAATGAAGTAGGAGTGAAAGTTGCTTTTATTCCGCTTGTGTATTTGATCACAAGCATTGTTTCAGTATTACTTTCCATTCCAATCGGTTCACTTTCCGATAGAATTGGGAAAGAAAGAATTCTCTTTATAGGCTATTTGATTTATGCGATCGTCTATTATGGATTTGGTGCCACGAACAGCATTACAGTTATTGTCGGTCTTTTTGCACTCTATGGATTATATTCTGCTGCAACTGACGGGATACAAAAAGCTTTTATTTCAGATATGATCGATAAAAACAAGCAGGGTACAGGTTTGGGTATCTACAATGCATTACTTGGCATCACACTGTTGCCTGCAAGTGTTATTGCAGGATTATTGTACGATAAAATCGATTCAAGCATACCATTCTATTTTGGTGCCGCAACCGCTGTAACTTCAGCAATTCTGTTACTCATCTTTATCCGTTATAACAATAACTTGAAATCGATTTCGGAAGATAGGGGTGGAATTATGAGCGATTGTAAATTATGATTTGATTACGATTACCATTGTGATTCATAATAGTGTTTCGTAAATATCAAAGAGTTGATCAGTAATCAAAGTGCGCGCCCCCCCAGTAACAGGAAAGACCAGTTTGAAAAATTACGGCTTCTCATTTTCATAACCTCACGAGGACCCGCAATCTCTAGTCTTTACAATCGACAAATGTGAGCGGGAATATTGCATTTTCATTCTTGCCATATCCATTTGTATTTTTATCAAGTTCTTATTGGATCGTTATCGATGAAAAGATATTTTATTAACGCTGCTTAGGAAATTTTTTAGACGTTTTATGAATTCCTGAGTTGATACAAATAAGTTTTTTCTGCGGAGTTGAAAGATACTCTGTCCCGTTTTCGGTCACCACTACCATATTTTCGACTGTCGCCACACCATAGCCCTCAACCGTGAGACGTGGTTCCAGTGTGAAAACCATTCCCTCTTCCAACGGTTGAAAAGGTTTCTGTGCATATTTTTCCCATGCAGGGCCAAGCAGCGCTGTTCCATCATGCGCGAATCTCCCTACTTGATGCCCAAGGCCGTGAGGAAATTCTTCGTAACCATTTTTCTTTAGAACTTGCCTCGAGAGAGAATCAATTTCGACTCCGTGAACTCCTGGTTTCATCGCCGCGCGCGCGCACTCTATCGACTCGACAATGGTGTTGAAACCTTTCTGCACATCGGGCGGCGCTTTTGTTTCACCCGGCCTCAGGATATAGAATGTTCGCTGAAGATCGGAACAATAATGATCGACCTTGACTCCAAAATCCATGTTCAGAATATGACCCGGTTTTACTTTTCGCTTCGTAGGGTTATAGTGTGCACCGGCTGTTGCTGGACCGGAAAAGACCGCCGGGCAGACATGAGCATCCCACGCTAATTCCAATCCGGCTTTCTTCACTTCATTGCGCATAAACTGAGCGATCTGTTCCTCTGTCATTCCCGGTTTGATAACCTTCGCAACCTTGGAAAATATTTTTTCGGTTTGTCGAATTGCTTCTTTGATATGTTGAAGTTCGCATTTCGTTTTCCGCTGCCGCAGTGCAGATATTATTCTCTCGGCAGAAATAATTCGATCCTGGAAATTGATTTCAGAGAGAAATTCAAGAAGTGTCAGATACATCCCGTGTGTCAACCCATCGGCGATTTCACTGTCCTTGGAATAGTTCACAGCAATCGATGCCGGATTCAGGCCGCTGAGATATTCCGTTAATGGTTTCTTTATCCCTTCCACATATCCAACAACGGTCTTGTAAGCTCCGGTATCTTCCACCATCTTCTTATCGAATTGACCGACAATTGCTCTCGTATTTCCCTCTTTCGTGATAATGAGTGCACTATGCCAGGTCAGATCCGCAGGTACGAGAAATGGAAGTGTCGGATCGCCGTTGATGGCACTTTCGCGGGTGAACGTAACCCAGCAATCGATGTTGAACTCTTTCAGAATGCCTATTGCCTGTGCAATCTTTTCTTTGATCAGCATAGATAATCCTTTCTGTACAGGAAATCAAAATCCCTGATGCTCGGTGCGTGCAATGATCTCATCTTGCAGGGTTTTTCCCAGGTCATGGAAATAGGCGCTGTATCCAGCAACACGCACAATCAAGTCTCGATACTGCTCTGGATGCGCCTGTGCATCCCGAAGCATTTCCGCACTCACAACATTGATGCAACTTCAAAGAAAACCTGGAGAATAATGATAATCAGTCTTAGAAATTTATTCTTGAGTTGGGAGGGAGTTATACTCCCGACCATGAATGCACATAGCAGTTTCTTCCAGTTCGGGAGAGCACTTGTCAGCCGTGCTTTATCTTTTGGCTGATCTCCCTCACAACTTTCTGACAGAAGGTTCCACAACTCATTTTTCATCCAGCACTTCTCTTACCATTTTCAGAACTTTCTTGAGATCATACGGCTTATAGAGAAAATGTTGTATCCCCGCTTTTAAAAATTCCGATTTCATTTCCGGATCAAGAAATCCTGTAACGACAATTAATCGAGCGTTCGGATTGATTTTTTTTATCTGTGCACACTCCTCCATTCCGGTCATCCTCGGTAATCCGAGATCCGTAAGCACAAGAGAAATTTCCTTCATCTGGTTTTTATAAGTATTCACTGCCTCCAATCCATCCTTGGCAGATAGAACTGTGTACCCCTTTTCAACAAGCACCATTTGAAGAGACGCCATAAGCATTTCTTCATCCTCTACAACCAACAACGTCTCTGCTCCGCCCGGAATTTCTATCAATGTTTCTTCCTCTTTTTCCATGATTGGCTCTGCCACTTGCAATGCGGGCAAATAAAGGCGGAAGGTTGTTCCTTTACCAATTTTGCTTTCCACATCGATAAATCCTTTATGGGTTTGAACCACGCCAAACACCACTGACAATCCCAATCCCGTTCCTTTTCCTATTCCTTTCGTTGTGAAAAACGGCTCAAAGATACGCCTTTGAATCTCTTCGGTCATTCCTTCACCTGTATCACTCACTTCGATGCAAACATAACTGCTTGCAGCGGCATCTGGATATTGCGTACGCAAACTTGCGACGGATACTATGCGAGTATTGATGGTGAGAACACCACCGCGTGGCATTGCATCGCGTGCATTCACACACAGATTCAGCAGTATCTGATTTAACTGCGAACGATCGGCATTAATAAAAGGAACACTTTTATCAAAGTTTTTTGCAAGCGTAATATTCTTGGGGAACATTTCAAATATCATGCTCGATATTTCTGTCACAATACCATTCACATCCACCGGCCCAAATTCTGTTTCTGTTTTTCTCGCAAAAGTTAATATCTGCTGGACGAGTGTTTTGCCTCGATCCACTGCTTTCATGATAATATCAATAGCAAGATCCAATTTCTTCGTATCGTCTTTAAACCTCTTGATGCTTGTGATGTACCCCAATATGATTCCTAGAATATTGTTAAAATCATGTGCGATCCCTCCGGCAAGAGTTCCTAATCCTTCCAGCTTTTGCAGTTGCCGTACGGCTTCTTCCGCCTGCTTGCGCTCGGTGATGTCTGTGAGCACGCCGCGCATTCCAATCGGTTTATTCTCTTTCATAATTGCTCTGCTCGAACTTCGCACCCATCGTAATTCGCCCGATTTTATTTTTACCCGATATTCAGCCGGCTCGAGATTTCCCGCCATGACTTTTTGGAATTGTTCTTTGATCTTTGGAATAAACAGCGGATCAAGGAATTCACCCATGGAATGACCTACCATCTCTTCAGGTTTGTATCCGCCTAATATTTCTACTGTCGGACTGATATACGTAAAGATTCCATTCGTATCTGTCGTATAAATTACGTCGTTGATTTGTTCCACCATATCACGATATTTTTCTTCGCTCGCAGTCAATGCTTCTTCGATTTGCTTGCGTTCGGTGATATCTCTAACAATGCCCAGTATATGTTGGATTCCACCTAATTCAATAATGGTAGCAGATATCATCCCATACTTTATCTCACCGGTTTTTGAGCGAAACCGAGCAACAAGGTTTTCTACAGGCCCATCCTTCTTTAAACCTTCCACCAGTTTATTTCTATCGCTCAGATCGACCCAAATATTTGTTTCAATGGAAGTTTTACCAAGAATATCTTCCTCGGTATATCCCATAAGACGAGTGAAACCCTGATTGATAGAAACATACATGCCATCTTTCAATCGATTGATAGTGACAGCATCCGGACTAGTCATAAATGCTTTTCTAAATTTTTCTTCACTGTTACGGAGTGCTTCCTCTGCTCGCTTACGCTCGGTGATATTCATTACGCTCGTTATGAAATACAACGGTTGGTTTTTCTTATCCCGACGCATCGATGTGCTTACCTCAACCCAAACAACATCTCCATTCTTGTGAATGTATCTTTTACTGAATTGTAACAAATCCTTTTCACCATTAAGGAGTGGATTAATCGCTCTTTGAGTTAATTCAATATCATCGTGGTGAGTGATGTCCTGCCATTTTTGATTTTGGAGTTCCTCCGGTGAATAACCCAGCATTTCACAGAAAGCCCTATTCACATGGATCTCGCCAGAAGGAAATGTGATCGATTTTCCGATGAGGGAATGATCGAATACGTATTTGAACTTATCCTCGCTTTCCCGCAACGCTCCCTCGACCCGTTTGCGCTCGGTTATGTCATGAACTGAACCTACGAGATGCGTACAGCGTCCTTTATCGTCAACAATGGGGGCAATACTTACATCACCGACTAATCGTCCTGTTGGGTAATCAGAAGTCTCTTCCCATCGGATAATTGAATTCTCTTCAATTGCCTGCCTATATTTTCCAAGTACCATCGAAAGGGAAGGTTCGGGGATCACTTCGTTCACTAATTTTCCAACTACCATTTCCTCGCTCAATCCTGTGAGATTGCAGAATGCTTGGTTAATCGAAATAAAACGATATTTATCTTGAGCCTCGACTGTTAAATGGTAAATGACATCCCCGACAGTATCGTAGATGGAGGATAGCCGTTGTTCGCTTTCGTGCAATGCTTCTTCTGCTTCCTTTCGCTTCTTTTCAGTTTCGATTGATTCCAGTGCAAACGAAATATCGTTCGTCACCTCATCCAATAAAACAATTTCTTCCTGATTGAAGAATTGAGGAGTGGATGCATAAAGTGAAAAAGTACCTATCACTCTGCCGAAGCGTTTTAGCGGGAGTGCAATCGAAGAATGATAACCGCGTTTGAGTGCTTCGTCTTTCCATGGAGTCATTCTCGGATCGTCAGCGATATCGTTGCATACAAAATGCTTTCCTTCTCTTATCGCTGTTCCTGTCGGTCCGCGTCCTTCCGGTACATCGCTTATGGAAATCTTTTTGATCGTAGAGAGATAGCCATCTTCTACACCCGAAAAAGTAACCGGCTGCACAAGTTTTGTTTCTTCGTCAACTATCCCAATCCAAGCCATCTTAAATTTACCATTCTCAACAGCGATGTGACAGACTTCTTCAAAGAGTTTATCTTTATCACGTGTTCTTACAATTGCTTGGTAAATTTGACTTATCACTGCATAGACACGATTCGCTCTCTGGATTTTTTCCTCTGCCCGCTTGCGTTCGGTAATGTTTTGTTCAGTGTGCTTACGTTTCTGCAGCCGAGGTTTCGGCTTCTTCACATTCTCACGAATGAATTTCCGTCCTTTGTTTCGTTCATTCTTCATTTATTTTATGTCCTCCTACTTGGAGTCATATCGACAATATTCGCGATTGCTTGACGAAGGTCATAAGAATTCTTGGGAAGAAATATACAGGGAATGAAATCGGACATCTGTCCAATAAAACTTGCTTTTGTGTTCATACTCTTTTATCCAATCCCTTTTGGTATAGAGCAATAACACTATAGGTATAATAGTAACTAACCACTGAGTGAATAGCAAGGTGCGGAATTGCTTGATTTGTGTTAAGCTACAGATTATCTCTTGGTTTGCATTCATACTTTGCGTGAATATTACAGAAAATCGATGAAAGGAGCTTCAACAATTATACTGAGTTCGGATGTATTCCGCCTCCCCATTACAAATCTCACTGAAGAATTCAGATGGGCAAACATTTACATCATAAAACGATTTACACAAGGATGGATTTCGTTATTGTTGTGAGGCGAGTTGAAAAGCTTGCAGATAGTAGACGTACTCTTCCGGAACGATTGCATCAAAGATCTCTTCATTATGCGAGATCAATAATATTCCCTTTCCCGATTTTTGTTTTTGCTTCAGCATCGATAACACTCTCATGATATTTTCAAAATCTACTCCATTCAATGGCTCGTCGAGTATAAGAATATCTGTATCAAGGACAAGGCTTCGAAGGAGATTCAATTTCTGTTTTTGTCCTCCACTCAGATATTGAACTTTCGTATTGAGAAATCTGTCATTGATATCGCCCTCAAACAATTCCCTCATCATGTGATCCACATCTTCTGCTGTTGATTTATTTGCGGGAAGCCCGGACAACGTCCCTCTCACCGTTGATTGCTGATTCAATGCTTCATCTGCATGCTGAAAGGTAATCGCCATCTGCTTTCCCCAAACCCGGGTTTGCCAGAATCGTTTTGGCGTTTCTTCCGTAAACGATACGCCGTTGAGAGCGATGTTGAGATGCTGCGCTCTGATGAGTCCCATAATCGATTTTGCAAAGCTCGTCTTGCCGACACCGCTCGGCGCTTTGAGATATACCATGGTGAAAGGATTGATTTCAAGAGGACAACTGCTGCCGCCGGTTCGGTCTCTCATTACAACAAGCCTGCGTCCGAAAACTTCGATGCCGCTTTCCACTCGCAGCAATGGCTGCGTAACCCGGATTGGCACGCTTGATAATTTACTCTCTTCCTGACGTTTCAGCCAATTGGTATAATATTCCGGTTTGAAATCGTTCAGTGTGAGTTCTTTATGCTTAAGCATTAATTCCTTATATGAAATATCGTTGAGAATCTTCAAGCCCGCGTTTCTGACAACGCTGATCACAGAATAATCATGCGTTATGAGCAAAACGGTGAATTTTCTTTTTTGATATTTCTCAAAAAGGAGCGATAGAAATACATCACGAAAATGATTATCCAAGCTTCCACTCGGTTCATCAAAAACGAAAAGAGTTTTTATGTGCTCCGGCATTGTTTCTAGCAGCATTTCTATCTTGAGAAAAGCCATAGCCAGTAAAAACCGCTGCTTCTCTCCCCCGCTCGGCCGGTACGGTTTCGGATAGATTCCAAGCATCTTCGTCATGATGTTCCGGTCTGTCGTTTCCCACAACCGTTGCAGAATGTTGCTCTGTTGAAGTCTGTTTCTCAGACTTCCCTCATTTAATTGCGAACCAATCGTCGACAATGGATTCAAATGCGAAGAAGGTTCTTGAAACACAAAGAAACTGCTTTGTTGAATCTCTTTTGTACTGCTTTTTTTACAATATTGATCGTACGATTCGCCGTTTATTGTGATATCAAATTCTTCCGGGCTGAGTAGGCCGTAGATTGCCTTTGCAATGAGGGATTTCCCAATACCTGATTCGCCAAACAAAAACATAATATGGTTTTCTTCCATCCGGAAGTCTTTCACGTTCACCAGATTCCGGCCATGTTTTGCGATAGTAATATTGAAGGGAGGCATGCTCATAAGATATCACAGATCATATTGCCTGACAAGTCCGTCTGCAATCTGGAAAACGCACAACAGAGTAAATACGATAATGAACGCAACACTGACTCCTTGCAGATGCTGGAAGAGAATCCTCGAAGCATACACCGGATCTACGAGCATCGATCCCATTGCAAGAATATCCTGCTTGCTGTCAAGTTTCGCCAGCAGACTGCCTAATGTTACGGGGAAGTTGCTGAGACTTACGTCGGTTGATAACCCGACGGAGATAATGAAATCGATGCTGCATTGCAGGAGAACGACGACGCCAAACAGCGATACAAGCTTATGAAGCAGATGCGAAAGACTGTTCTTCCAAAGAATTTCAACATTGATAATTCTGCTCTCTTTTATTCCGCAGCACAGCATGGCATGGAAATAATCCGATTTCCGATAATGCATAATTCTCTCAGTGACCAGATCGATAACTTCTAACGAGCAAAAAATGCTTATCACAAATGCCATCCAGAGGATTTGGTTTAACTGAGATTGAAGAACTCCATAGGTGATGAAGAGCGTGAGGAGAATATAGCCAATGAGCAGCCCGACGATTTGAGGTACGGAACGAATGAGATTGAGAATAAACATCAATGAAAGATGGAGACTTTTCACCCGGCCATTCTCCAAGAAATACAGGGCAATCCCAACCGACCATCCTATGAATAATGAAAGCGCGACAGCCGTCGAAGCGCCGACAAATGTATTGACAAGAGCCGATTGGATTAATTCGTATGCAAGCGGATTGAGAAATACCGCATCCCACCACCACAATCCCAGCAGTCCTCCAAGCCAAAGAAGAATCCACCGAATATCCTTCCTTTGCCGGAGTATCGCAAACAGCTGCTTCAAGGTTCCGTGTTCTACCCAAGTATTAATTATTTTCATATTTCTGCGATTCATAATAGAACCAAGAATCAACCAGCATTTCTGTGGCCTTCACTACGAGAAAAACACCGAAGATGATGACGATGGCAATATCATAATGCCGGTAGAGAATATCTTGAAGAAGTTCATAGCACAAATGTCCTTGAATATTCAACGCCATTTCGATAATAATGAGCCCGGTGATGAGAAATGAAGCATGTTGTTTCATCGTTGGAATGTATTGATACCGGGCATTCGCATAAATATACTGGAACACATGGGATGGGAAAGACTTCTTCATTTTCAAAATCGATAAGAACGATATTCCGTCCGGAGTATTCCACTCGTAAGAGTTGTTCAACCCTTTGACGATTGCATTTTGCACATACCCCTTGCGGCTCTCATTCAGGAGAAATGTATAGAATTTATACGAATAATTGACAAGCAGGCCATTTGAGATAACTCCAAGGACAATCATAAAAATATATCCGCCCGTTTCAAACGTCGATTTCATGGAATAGGCAATAATATATGCAGGTGAAAAAAGAATCAGACACACGAGTCCCTTGAGCATTGCTTGAAGAATACGAACAATACGTTTGCCGAAAATCTTCAAACGGATATATTGATTCTTTGTATCACCAGCAAGAGGATGCAGGGCGAGAGCAAACATACCGGGATATGATGAAACCCGCTGTTTTCGTTTAACAAAACTGTAGATTCCAACCGTATGCGCTGCGTAATAGCTGATTGCCATGACAACCAGATAGACGAGGATGAAATTGACAAACATACCGCTCATGTCGAGAAGCGATTGCAGCGATAGTTCCTTGGGAGTAATTCCTGTTTTGTAAACTTGATTGGTGAATTGTTCCATCCTGTATGAATCGATCGCCTGCAAAAGCGAATCGTTCCTCGCGCGGTGATCCGGATGAAACAGATTCAAGGTCTCTTTAAAGAGTGACTTCTGAAGAGGATTACCAAAGTCAACAGTATGTTGCTTGACGAGCGATTCGATAAGTACGTCATTGCTGCGCTGAGTGGCTGTTTCGCCCTTCACGCCAAAGAGCAGAAGTACTGCAAACACCAACGTTACAAAGAGAATACTGAGAGTATGATCAATAAACTTATTTTTCACGCGCAGGACTTAATAATGGTGAGAGACAGATGAAATTATCCGCATATTATTTCTGTCGAATTTCAATTTTACCCGGCGTATATGACATCGAATAGACAGTACCTACCAGTATATTATCCAGATCTCTTATAAGATACCGATCACTTTCCGAAAAGTACGAACCATACAATGCAGGCTCGAGCACGTATGCGACACTCCTTTCAGATTCAATGGAATGCCATTGTGGAATGGATTTCTTCGGATTTGATTGTTTATTGAAGTACATAAATATATTTGCGAGTAATGTGTTCACTTCTCTGAATTTCATTTCTATCCGCTCAAGAGTTTTATCTGGAACACCGGTATTCTTATTATTATCCCGTTCCTTTCCTTGAGGTGGTAACGCTCGGACAGTTCCGTCGAGACGAGCCCAGCCAAATCGCAGCGATGCGACAAGGGGCCGAATATATGTCTGATCTCCTTTTTGAAAATATCTGATAAGTTTTTCTCCATTCCGTAAATCAACCCGTTGTGTGTTATCCGGAGAGATGAGAACAGCGCTTCTTTTCGTTATCAGCTGAACGGTATCATGCAAAAGGGTTACGTTCCCGTATATCTGATTCAAACCGAGTTTCCCTGCGCCTATCAACGTGGTTCTGTCATTTTTAATGAGATAGAATATGCTTCCGTTTAATTCAACTTTCATGCATGGCGTATAATTGTCGTTCAGAACACCTCGGGAGTCAAGTATCCTCAGGGGAACGAACGGAACAAACGCTTCTTTTTCCTGCCGAGTAATTCGTTGTTGATATTTGTTATAGATAAGAAGTTGATCGCTATGTTCTACAATCAGATATTCGGCAGCAGCCTTTGAATGCTGAGGAGCGGCCGGCAGAGTAAACAAAACGCTCGCTGTAAGAAGAGATGCGAGCGTTCCGGCAATGCGCGGAAAAATTGTATTCTGTGTATGAATCACTTACGGGCTGATTCTTTCCATTTTTTAATTGTCGACAATTGCGATGCAACACCATAGAGTTGTACGCTTGAGCTGTCCAACTGCGTGCTAAAATAGGCTAACGACGGCAGCGAGAACAACCAGACGCCCAAACACATTTTGTTTTCGAGTTGATCGATACGCTCGGAATACGCCTGCTTGTCCCCGATTTCGCGGGTTGCCATAAATCCGTACATATCATGAAGAAGTGTGTTCACATCGTCGCTGTCCGCATGAGGAGCACTCGCATTGAGACTGAAAAAATTATTCTTCGTCTGCCACGTGCTGGGACTGATCGTTTGCTTACCCTCTTCATCTGGAACAGTGACCAGGTTGATCTTGTACGTCTCAAGATCCGGCTCACGCATGAAAATACTATACAGATCAAAAAGGAAATTGCTTCTATATCCGCTGATTGCTATCAGGAGGGCGTCGTAATCCCTGGCTTTGATCTCTGCGTTTGTAGCGGCAGTCACCTTGATCTTTTGTTTTGCAAAAGAAGGTTCATTCAAGATGTCGATCAATTCTTCATACTCTTCTCTGAAACCATAATTGACACAGACCTTGATATTGACGACCGGAGGAAGCACAGAGAGGTTGGCGGCAGTATCGTCATGCACAGGCGTTACAATCTTTTCCTCGACGTAATAGGACGACGACGGGAAGACACTGTTATTTAAATAATCTGCGTAGTTGTTTTTATTTCCCTTATAGTCCACGATTTGACGCTGCTGCGGTGAATTCACTTTAAAAAGTCGCTCCAGCATAGCTTTATTATTGATCAGCCGGCGGACTTCTTTACGTTGTTCAAGCGTAAGCCGTTCCGTATTGAAGAGAACCGCAAAAAAGGTTGTACTGATGTTGGACTTATAAAAATATTTCTCCGTGTCAGTCAGGATGGGAGAAAGACTGCCGAAGGGAGTCTCCAGCAATGTATTGATAGAACCGTTCTTCAATTCAGTGGTAAATGTACTGTTATCGATGAACGGTGCCAATCGAACGTTCGTAATAAACGCTCCTCCATTTGGTGTTTTATGGAAGTTTGGAACGCCGCTTTTCTGCGGAACAGCCATATAGGGGGTTGTGCCGATAAGATAATTCGCTGCATTCAATTCCGAATTGCCGGGAAGGATTTTGAACGAGAGAACTTCTTTGATATCCGAATCCTTCCATATTCTATCTTCCTTAAAATTGAAATGAATCTCTCCCTTCTCATTCGGCCCATCAAATTCAAAACTCTTGAGTGCCTGCGAAACGAGAATGTAATCGGGAGACAAACTTCCAAGACTTTGGATACGCTTCAGCGTGAAGCTCAAATCGCTTGCCGAGAAGAAATGATCCTGAGCTTTATTGATACTCACTTTGTTGTCTTCCACTGTTACCGAATAGCTGTCATGCCACAGTTTATTATTCTTTAAGCGAATGGTTACGACGTCATTTTGATCGATGCCGACAAGTTCGCCCAATCCATCTTCGTACACGACACCGCTTGGGGTCGCAACCACATCGAATAAACCGTCAAACTCAACTTCATCGAGCTTATCCGATAATTGATTGGAACTCGGCAAATGGGGATCAATTGCTGGTTTCTGATGCGCAATATAGGGAATGACGATCTGATCTTTGAGGCTCGGCCGCCATAAAATATACACCAGCACGCCTGCGACAACGAGCACAATTGCACCGATGATAAAATATTTCTTCTTCATACATATATTCCTTGTTGGTATGAAATGATAAAATTAATATTTCCGGATGATGGGCTTTTGAGCCATCACACTGACTTCAAATGCCCTGAACCCGTTATATTTCAATTTGATCTCGAGGATGTTCGTGCTTCCCTTGCTGAGTTGCACAGGCGTAACTTGTGATTCATAATTGTTCGCTGATGTCGGTGCAGTAATGTGGAATCTTCCCTCGTTTTTGATTTGTTTTTTATTGATTGTAATTTCATCAAACCATGCTTTTTGTTCGGCATTCTGAGCAAGCTCCGGCGGAATCGCGATGTTGACATCAAAGACTGGAAATTCCGCTTCTGAAGAAATCTGCATATCCAGTCTCAGCAAATAATTGTTGTTACCTTTTTTATTGTTTGTTGAAGGTAAAACAAAGAACTTTCGATATTCACTCGGCTTCGTGATAATCTTGGGCACGGTACAATCGCATTCACCGACAAGGCTTTTCACCTGTTTGTCCGAGCCTTTATAGAACTTCCCATGATCCACAATAGCGCGTGCCTTTTCTACTCCCTGTTCCCGAATATTCTTTGTCAATTCCTTGTAGAGCGCTTTTATAGCTGTCTCCGGGAAATGAATTATTTTCATCTCGGTTAAATAGTCTTCAATCTGTTTTTTCTTCTGTTGAAGTTCTTTCGGACCCGTAGAACTGAATGTAAGCTTATAAACAGGAACAAATGCAGAATCTTTATAAAGAGATGGGATGTTCTTCAGTGATGTTTCATGATTCTTTATGAATAATTCCGACGAGGATCTTGAAGCAATATTGACCCCTTGAAATAATTCAGATTCATACTTCTTGACGTATTGAATTCTTTTTTCGGCGACGACATCCGGACTCAAATAGTCCCTGTCACGGAACAATTCGTCAATCTTTGTTTCAGCAGCTCTCCATGCCTTCATGGATAAGCAGCTGGAAATCGTCCTGCTTTGGTGGCCCAATGAAAGAGTGTCGATACCAGGGTATTGCGAAAGAAGGAAGCCAAGAGTTCGATTCGCATTGAGCAGCCTGATAATACCGCGGTAATTTTCCTGTTTTCTGAGTGTATTGATTTGCGGAACGATCTCTTCTGCTTTCTGATATTTTTGGAGTAATTCTTTTATTTGAGTTGCTTCCGTTGTTAAACGTTTTTTCGCCCACAGTGCAATTTTGCTGCTGCTGTAAGGATCGATTTGCGCCGGAAGCGACTTAGGAAGACTGCTCTCGATTTCTTCCATATCCTTTCGAACGGACGTATAAAACATGTCGGATGGCCATACCGCCGACTGCTTAAACAGTGCATCAATGTCCTCCAATTTATCATCCAGGACCTGTAAGGCTTTGAGCTGTCCGGTAAGACTTTCCACAAACATCGCAGCACTGTTATTTTTGTGGTCCAGCATCACGGCGCATTTATACTTGCCGTACTTCGCCACATGGCTTGCCTCCGATTCAGGCAGCATGGTCTGTGTCTTGTCAAGCACGGCGAGCGCTGCACGGTAAAATGATTCATCCGGCCGGCCCGTCATAGTAGCTACCATGGTATTGAGATCTGCCAACGTGTTGTCGACTTCAAGTAATGCATCCCGTTCTGCATTGTACTTGTGGAAAAATGTTATAAGATTGGCCAGATCATCCGGGAAATCTACATTACATGCTTTGAAAATTTTTGGAGCATAGTCCAGCTCCTGATGCGAACCTATATCATAGATATCGGAGCTGTTCTTCACGATTTTTTCATAATACGGCAGGATTTCATACAGACGCGGAGCGAATATTCTCTGCGTTTTTTCGTTGATGCGCGCCGGATACCGTCTTGCATTCGAAAGAAAACCCATGAATTCGGGCGCTGCTTTCAGGAACGACACGATATCATCGCGGGTCTCTTTTTCTTTTTTAAGATTTGTCAGGATATCCAAATAATTATTTTGAAAGAGAAGTTCATCATTCACATTCGCCCGGAAAGCGGTATAGGTCGAATATGCCGTATCGCCGAATTCTTTAATGTCCGGAGGAAACACCTGCTCCAGCTTACGCATGTTCTCATACATCGATTGCAGATTCTTATTCTTCGGAGTTGCAGTTGCAATCAAGCGGTCGAAATCAATAACATCCGTATTAAAATTTGCATCGATAATATTGTATGTCGTTCGGTCGACAATGTTGTCTGCCAGTATTTCTCGATATTTATCGTAATCATTTTCAAATTTATACCGCCATTGATAGACATATCGGTAACGCAGGGCCAATTCTGTCTCTTGTCTCACAGTATCAATCAACCATGAATAATGTTCCGACAGTGAATCGATAGGATACACACAGATACTGTCGCTTGCGGGATTCTCATCAAATGTATTTTGGATCGATCCTTCTCTAAAGCCGAATGACTGCGTCAAGGTGGTTTCAATCTCGGCATTAAAATAATTTCTGATGTAGCAATAAAGAAGCGGTTTGGTTTTTCCCATCAAGACAAGATAGAAATCGTTTTTTTCCGGCCTGGGAAATTGAATGACATATTTTTCATTTTTTTTGAGTATAAAATTCTCAGCGCCGTTCTTCAGGTTTGTAAATTGCCCTTCCTTAGGTACAATTTCCGGGTTTGGAATTAATTCCACGTATGAAGCACAACCGGTTAAGAAAAGAGCAAAAAAACATAAAATATTTCGATACATCATTTCAAGTTCCTCCAGTCAGGGTGGCAGTTTCACCTCTAATATCAGTAAGTTCATTTGATATTTCAAGCTGCAAAAGATATTTTATTAAAAAATGTAATCCAAGACACAAACGGCGTAGAATCATATCCTTAGTGATCATTCAATTCAATGGACGATCACACTATTAAATCAGGCTATCATTAAAATAATAAAAATAAGGATAAATTAAATGATGCTGGAACAATAGGTAGTGGGCTATTTTGGATTCCTGTCCGACTTTGCCCGACTGCCATATGGCAGTCGCGATCGCGACTAAAGTCGGATCGAGATCTCGTGGCGCAAAATGCGCCACGGACTTATCCCGATTGATAAAATCAACCGGGACGGGACTATTGGGAATCTATCTTTTAAATAATCACCATTATGAAAATAACCCAATACGGATTAAAAGATATCTATCAATTGCAATTAAAACTGCTTCAGTAAAAAATTGCTTCTATGATTTCCATTCAGCGCTCCCCCACATAGAAAAAAGAGCCGAATCTAAAAAGACTCGGCTCTTTTTTGGATCAATCTATTCTTCAAATGAACAGTCAAGTAGTCTGCCGGAGAGCAAACAAACGCCGTTCCATGTCAATAGCCTTTGGAAAGAGAATATTGTTTTCGAGATGAACATGTTTATGCAGATCGGTTTCGAACTGTTTTAATTCCTCATACGTTACCTGGAATGTCGCACACGCATCCGCTGGAAGTGTAAATCCTTTGCTTTCTCTACGAATTGATTCCAAGGTATTACCTGCTGCTTCGTGCTCGGCTTCCATCATCCGAATAGGATTTGCGATGGTTCCAAAATGAGGCTTATCAAGCATCTTGCCTTCGTGCCCATGTTTCACCATCGTTTTTATATAGGGAAAAAGCACTATTTCTTCTTTGGCCATATGCCTGATCAACTCTTCTGCAACTTCTTGAAACCAAGTTTGAATACGCATCACTTCAGGATGATGTTCGCCATGTTTCTTGACAACCTTTTCCAGATGAGCCGTCGTTACAGGAATCGCTTCCTTCACAAAACGATGGTGCGTACGGACAATGTAATCGGCCAGACTGTCCAGTTCCCATGTATTATAATCTTCTCCTTCAGTTTTTTCTGTGGATGAGAGAAGTGCGATCTCCTGTTGAATTTCTTTCGTAGAAATTCCGCTCTTCGCGCAGGCTTCTTCGAGTGTGACATTCCCATGACAGCAGAAATCAATTGAATGTTTTTCAAAAACTGACGCAGACCGGAAATCTTCTGATACGAGTTCTCTTACCGTTGTTTGTTTCATGAACCTATCTCCTTATTTCAGACTATATTATCTGATTATAGAACATTGCCGTACTGCAATTAGTTTCATTTGTATAACATCGTTCAGCCGCGCAATGGATGTTGATGTCTACCTCCGACTCGCAACGCGGACTCCCCTAATATCATTCGAGCCATCGTCGCGACAGTCATTAAATAAATTACGCCTCTATAGAAACCTTTGATACCCATTCATTGTTATCTAAGTATGGAAAATGAACTTTATGATGATCTGTAAGGATTTTCAGTGAAATATACATTGCAAGAACTCCAATCATTCTTTTGCTAAAAATATCCACTGATGAAAACAAGAAATATAGTTATACGAGGAATGGTGTTTATGATTCTCGTGTTGACTTGTTCAACACTGTCGGCTCAATCGCAGCAAGCGTCTGACTCATTGCTAGAACGAGGTACGCTTCAGAACTGTATCCGCTACGCACTGGTGCACCAACCATTGGTGCAAGAATCGCTCGTGGACGAAGAAATTGCCGAACACACGATACAGGCTAAGCTGGCCGACTGGTTTCCCCAGTTGAACCTGAATTTCAATGTGCAGCACAATCCTCAACTTCCCGTGGCGATTGTTGGAGGCGTACCTATTAATCAAGGACTTGCAAACAGCTCCAACATTCAATTCACGGCGACACAGGCGCTGTTTAATAAAGACGTTTTACTCGCAAGTACCAGTGCGAACGATATACGTACATTTGCTAAACAGAGAACTCTAAGTACCAAGGTCGACGTTGTGGTAAATATAAGCAAGGCCTATTACGCGACGTTGGTGACGGACCAGCAGATCGAATTGCTTGAAGAGGCCATTCTGCGGCTTGAGCAGAGTTCCAGGGATGCGTACACAAAATACCAGGGCGGCATCGTCGACAAGACAGATTATATGCGCGCTCAGATCGCATTGAATAATGCCAAGGCTGACAGGCAGCAGGCAGGGGAATTCCTGAAAGCACGTATTGCCAGCCTGAAAGAACAGATGGGATATCCCGGTGCGGCAAAGCTGGAGCTCGATTATGACAGCACACAAATGGAGCGTGAAGTTTTTTTTGACACGAGCCTTTCGGTCAATTATGACAACAGGATTGAATACCAACTCCTGCAGACTCAAATGCACTTGCAGAAAGACAATCTGAATTATTATAAATGGGGTTTCATCCCTTCTCTCAGCCTGTATGGCGGATACACGATCAACTATCAAAACAGTTTCATCGACCCGCTCTTCAATCAGCGCTATCCTTACTCATTCGTTGGCCTCCAGCTTTCGTTTCCCCTGTTTGAGGGAGGAAAAAGAATTCAACAAATCAAACAGGCGAGACTTCAGCTTGATCGCTTCGATTATGACGTTCTTTCACTTGAGAACAGTATCAATACACAATATGCACTGGCGTTGGCAAATTACAAGAGCAATCTAAACAACTATAAAGTGTTGACCGATAATCTTCAACTTGCTCAGGATGTCTACCGAACTATCCAGCTACAATACAAAGCCGGGACAAAATCGTATCTCGAATTCATCACGGCAGAAACCGATCTCCGTTCTGCACAGGTCAATCAGACCAACGCTCTGTATCAACTGCTTGTCAGTAAACTGGATATGCAAAAAGCACTTGGCACAATATCTTATTAACAATCTTAGGATCATTCACTATGAAATACATTATCATTGTCGCAGCAACCCTCATCATCTCGGTATTGCTCATTTCCTGCAGTGTGAACAAAGCAGCTGAACAAAAGGGGCCGCCGCTTATTCAGATCTCGACCACCGAAGTAAAGACAGGCAGCGCGACGTACTATGACGAATATCCGGCTACGGTTGTCGCTTTGAATCAGGTCGATCTCAGACCGGAAGTATCAGGATATATCACCGACATTTTTGTTCAGGATGGACAGCATGTCACGAAAGGAATTCGACTTTACGCAATCGATCAACAGCAATACCAGGCGACGTATGATCAGGTGCGGGCAAACCTGAATGTTGCCAAAGCGAATCTCGCCAAAGCGCAGCAGGATGCAGATCGATACAGGGATCTTGCGAAGTATGATGCCGTCGCGCGGCAAACGCTTGAACATGCAGTTGACGATCTCGAATCATCCAAAATGCAGGTTGCCGCAGCAGAAGCATCAGTGAAGAGTGCGGAAACAAACTTGCAGTATTCTGTTATTCACGCTCCGTTCGATGGGACGATCGGGATATCGCAAGTGAAGCGGGGATCTGCTGTGACAACAGGCCAGACGATATTGAACACAATATCTTCTGACGATCCGATTGCCGTCGATTGCGCGGTGGATGAAAAACAGATTAACCGTTTCAATACATTGCTCCAGAGCAGCGGCAACGGGAAAGATTCGACCTTCACCATCGTTCTCCCGGATCAGTCACTCTACACATTTCCCGGCCGATTGAGTTTTCTCGATCGATCAGTCGATTTCCAAACAGGAACAATTCGGGTCAGGGTTGTTTTTCCCAACTCAAAGAAAATCCTCAAGCCTGGACTGACGTGCAACCTCCGTATACAATCAGCCACTGGTTCCGCTGCAATGCTCATCCCGTATAAAGCGGTCGTCGAGCAAATGGGTGAATATTTTGTTTTTGCCGTCAAAGAAAACAGGGCAATACAACACAGGGTAACTCTCGGTATGAATATTAACGATATGGTGGTTGTGAAAGACGGATTGCAGCCCGGCGATCAGATTGTGACCGAAGGGATGCAGCGCCTGAGAGAGAACACGCTCGTCGCAGTAGCACCTGCAGGAACATCGCAGGTTTCCAAAACCGGATATAGCAAATAACGCTCTGATAAGAATCCAATGATCGCTAATACATTTATTCGAAGACCTATCACTGCAATTGTTATATCGATTGTCATTGTTCTTGTCGGGCTTCTTTCGATCTTCAAACTTCCCGTCAGCCAGTATCCGGATATTACACCGCCGACCGTTCAGATCTCCGGCTCGTTTAACGGCGCAGATGCACAAACCGTAGAACAAACTGTCACTACACCGATCGAATCGCAGGTCAACGGCACTCCCGGCATGGCATATATGCAGGGAAATAGTACAAGCGACGGCAGGACGACGATCAATGTCACATTGAATGTCGGTACCAATCCGGATATTGCGGCGCTCGATATTCAGAACCGTGTTGGAATTGCCACGCCGCAGCTCCCCGATGACGTCAAGCGACTCGGCCTGACGACAAGGAAACGCAGCCCAAGTATCCTCATGCTTGTCGCCATTTATTCGCCCAACAGTACGCACGGTGTCACGTTTGTCGATAACTATACCAATATCTTTATCCGCGATGCGTTGCTGCGGGTTCCCGGTGTCGGCGATATTTTTACGCGTGCCGATGATTTCAGCATGCGCGTCTGGCTCTCTCCCGACCGCCTGGCACAGCGTGGATTGACAACGAACGATGTTATTAGTGCTCTCGCAGAACAAAACCTGCAAATTGCTGCCGGTTCTGTCGGAGCTCCTCCGCAGAAGGATGCTCAGGCATTTGAGTACACGGTGTTCACAAATAGCAGGTTAAATTCTGAAGAGCAGTTCGGCAATATCATCATCCGGTCGAATCCCCGTGAGGGTTCTGCCGTTCATCTACACGATGTTGCGCGTGTACAGCTCGGCAAATTCAGTTATGCCAACAATTCCTTTGTCGATGGTAAGCGCGCATCATACCTCCTGGTTTTTCAGGCGCCGGGGAGCAATGCTCTCGATGTTGCGGACGGAATCTACAGGGCGATGGAAATGTTGAAGAAATCCTTTCCCAAAGATGTCGACTATGTCGTACCGTTTGAAGCAGTCTCTGTGGTGAAAGTATCTATCGAAGAAGTTGTTCTGACATTGATCGAGGCGCTTGGACTGGTTGTTCTTGTTGTCTTCCTCTTTCTTCAGAGCTGGCGTGCGACTCTCATTCCGGTGCTGGCGATTCCCGTTTCGCTCATCGGGACGTTTGCTTTTTTTGTTCCACTAGGTTTTACGATCAACACGTTGACCATGTTCGGTTTCGTCCTCGCGATCGGCATTGTTGTAGACGATGCAATTATTGTCGTCGAGGCGACACAGCATTACATTGACCGGGAAAAACTCTCTCCGAAGGAAGCAACCATCAAGGCGATGCAGGATATTTCAGGGCCCGTTGTTGCCATAGCATTGATCCTCGCTGCGGTTTTCATTCCGGTGGGATTCATTCCCGGTATCGTTGGACGCCTCTATCAACAGTTCGCAATCACGATAGCAATTTCTGTTCTCATTTCTGCATTCGTTGCCTTATCGTTAACGCCGGCTCTTTGCACACTTCTTTTGAAGCCATCGCGTGGTAATGTGAAGGCGAAAGGTTTGAATAAATTTTTCCTCCGCTTCAATGAATGGTTCGAGAGAACAACGAATTCTTATACCAACAGCGTTAAAACATGGATCCGGCTGGGTAAGTATGCCCTCATCCTGCTTGCCATTCTCTATGCAGGGACAGCGATACTGTTCAAAACCAAGGCAACCGGTTTTATACCGACGGAAGATGAAGGGCGGTTGTACGTCACATTTGAATTGCCTGAAGCTTCATCGACAACTCGAAGTCTTGAGGTTCTCAATACAATGATGGGCATCCTTCAAGAGACGCCGGGCATCGGACACTTCGCCGCGCTGGGTGGATTGAATGTGGTAACGTTTGCGACAAAATCGAACAGCGGCACCATTTTCGTTCAATTGAAACACTGGGACGACCGGAAGGAGCGATCGCTGCAATTGAGCTCGCTCATCGCAACATTGCAGCAGAAATTTTCCGCCATCAAAAGCGCGAATGTCATCGTCATCTCACCTCCTGCAATTCCCGGGCTCGGACAAACGGGCGGCTTCACATTCGAACTCGAGCAGCACGAAAGCACAGACGACATCAAGCAATTCGAAAAAACCGTGCAGACATTTGTAGCGGCGGCGAACAAACGCCCCGAGCTCAGCCGCGTGTTTTCTTTTTTCAGCGCACACACGCCGGGATACCAGGTGGATGTCGATAGAGAGAAATGCAAGAAGCTGGGACTCTCTATTGCAGATGTCTATTCAACGCTTCAGACGTACCTCGGCAGCCGTTATGTGAACGATTTTACAATCTATGGACGGAATTTCCATGTGGTAGCACAGGCGGACACTTCCTTCCGGACGAATATTCAAAACCTGTCCAAGTATTACGTGAAGAACGCATCGGGAATGATGATTCCGCTCGGCACGCTGATCAGTTATAAAGTTGTTGAAAACGCCCCTCTCATTACACACTACAATTTATTCCGCACTGCAGAGATCAACGGCAGCGCGGGAGAAGGATACAGCAGCGGACAGGCGATTGAAGCATTGCGGGAAGTAGCGGCGGACGTTCTTCCTGCCGGATACGGGTATGAATTTTCCGGACTCAGCCGCGAGGAAATTAATGCGGGCAGCAGTACGACAACGATATTTATTTTGTCTATCGTTTTTGTGTTCCTGTTTCTGACGGCGTTGTATGAAAGCTGGTCCGTTCCTTTTGCGGTTCTCCTCGCTGTTCCTATCGGTGCATTTGGCGCTATTCTGACGCTCACGTTTCTTCCGCATCTGAGCAACAACATCTACGCTCAGATCGGATTGATCACATTGATCGGACTGGCGGCAAAGAACGCCATTCTTATTGTGGAATTCGGCAAGGCGCGGGTGGAGAAAGGGATGAATCTTATCGACGCAACACTTGAAGCAGTGAAGTTGAGACTGCGCCCCATTCTGATGACATCCATGGCATTTATTCTCGGCGTTTCACCGCTCGCCTTTGCAACAGGTGCCGGTGCTCAGGCGAGATCAACAATCGGCTGGACTGTACTTGGAGGAATGCTGGCTGCGACGATGCTGGCAATTTTCATAGTTCCTGTCTTGTTTATTACAATTACACGGATTGCTTACGGCAAGGAAGAATTGGCGAAACTGGAACACCAAACGAAGGAGCACCCGGAGCAACTCTCGCACCGGGAGTAATGTTGAATACGTGACCGTCACTTACTATGCACAAACTTGGAGAGTGACGGTTACGAGCGAATTTTTCACATCGGGAATATTTTGGAGAGAAGGATTTTTTATTCTCGCTCGTAAGTTCGGATTGAGCGTGATTTTAACCGGGTTTAACAACCCTTACTATAGAAAGTTTAAAGCGATAATGCCTTTGATCTCTTTGCCCATGGTTTAAGTTTCATCGCTAGTAGAATTCGTTCCACTGCAATGTCTTTACTTTTCTCTTCCAGGATCAGACTTTCCACGGCAAATAAAGTTCTTTTCACCGCCAAAGCTTTACTTGTCTTCCCCTGGGTTAGACTTTCCGAAACCAGAGCCCTTCCTTTCAACACAAGAGATCGCCGTTTCTGCTCCATGATAAAATTTTCTGCGGCTAGTACCTTACTTTTCACCACCAGATCCATTTTTTCCTGGGGCTGTTCAAGAGGTTGTATTATTGGTGTAGAAATAGGGCGCATGGGCGATGCTTTCTGTCAGAAGATATATCGAAAAGGATTTTGACTGATGGAAAGATGAAAAATCGGTACGAAAAACGCAATCACGCAAATGCGTGTTTTTTAAAAAACATATAAAGATTATAGGGAAAAGTTGAGGAAATAGAATACAGAAGAAGTAGTAGGGATTTGATTAATCAAATCCCTACCTAAATGCAACATTGCATATAACGCTTTACACTTTAGATGGATGGGAGTTGTACTACCGACCCAATTAAACAGATTTCAGCCTTGCGTGCGAGTTTCTTTCGTACCACGAATCTGCATTCATCATACCAAATCTGTGTTGGAAAGATTTTTTTTGTTAACGGAGGACTTCCAATCATGCAGTGTCAGTGCCTCCTGCGTTTGCATGATGGTGATATGGGTACTAAGTTTTACGTTTATCCGCAAGTGCAAATACCGTAGTGGCAAAGTAACCTTGCCTTTGCAAGGTTTCATTAGACTCGTTCAATTGGCGAAGTGATTCTCTTTCTATTTTACTTCATTGGTAGATCACCAAGGGTAACATTCCACTCTCCACCTTGAACAATATCATTATGATCTAAAGAATAGCAGGAAAAGTCTTTCCCATTCAATTTCATCTGTCGAATATAGATATTTGATTTTGAATTGTTTCTCGTCTCAATAACAAATTGTTTTCCTGTGTAATAATCCGGATTAAGTTGGATAGTCACTTTGTCAAATATTGGACTTCCGATTCGATAGTCCGTTGAAGCGGGACATGCAGGATAAAATCCTAATGCCGAAAATATGAACCACGCTGAAGTTGTTCCACAATCATCATTACCGGGCAGGCCGCCGCTGTTATTTGCAAAATAATAATCGATGCATTTTCTCGCCATGGCTTGCGTCAAATACTCACTTCCTTTGACGTATGAAAAGAGATAAGGATATGCCATATCAGGTTCGTTGAAAAGAACAAACCGGTCAGGTTTATCAAAACACGCCTGAAGTTTTTTAATAAATGGTTCTCTGCCCATGAGTTCAATCAATCCGTTGATATCATGCGGAACGAAGAAATTGTACTGCCATGCATTCCCCTCCGTATATCCGATTCCCCCGCAAGGAAAGTTTGCCCCCGGGATACTGCCTTTTATTGTATCCGGATCGAATGGCTCGCACCAGGTTCCATCCTCATTCTTGGCACGCAGAAAAGTTGTTTTGGGATCAAAGAAATTTTTATAACCCAACGCGCGTTTCCCATACACCTCAAATTCTTTTATTTTGCCAAGCGATTTGGCGAGCTGCGCAATCGCGAAATCTGCAACATAGTATTCAAGTGATGTTGCGACTGTCCCCCAGATCCCTTCACCCATCTTATCTTGAGGTATATAACCGAGTTTTAGATATTGATCTAATCCAGGACGAACTTTATTATTTTTCAACTGCAATGAAGACTTCAGCATCGCGCGGTATGCACCTTGGACATCGAAATCTTTGAGTCCTTTTATATATGTATCTGCGATAACCATACACGCAGGATCACCGACCATTACATACGTTTCATCAGCAGAAAGCTCCCACTTCGGAAGGAATCCGCTTTCATGAGCCTGATCGACCATCGTGCGCACCATGTCGATTTGTACTTCAGGATAAACCAATGTTAACAATTGATGGAGGTTTCGATAAGTATCCCACAATGAGTAAACATTATATTGATGTTGTTGCTTCCCTGAAATCTTTTTCACTCTCCTGCTGCCCATCGCAATATATTCGCCATTGACATCACTGCAGATACTGGGATGAATGAGAGCATGATAGAGTGCTGTATAGAACATGACTTTTGCATCTTCATTACTGTCTTCCACGGTAATACGAGACAAAACATTTTCCCACAATTTTCGAGCATTATGTTTCACTTGATTAAAATCCCAATTAGGCTGCTCGGTGATTAAATTCAATTTTGCATTTTCGATGCTGACAAATGATATTCCGATCTTCAAGCACAACGATTCATCTTGTTTCATCGAGAATCGCAAAATTCCTCCGATTCGAGCTCCCGACTGTTCCGATGCGTGGTCGATAATTGTTCCGTCTTTGATCGTATTGCAAACCACAGCCGGCTTATCAAAGCGCGCAACAAAATAGACTTTCCTTTGAGCTTTATTACCGCAAAATCCGCCGTTTTGGTTCCATCCCACAATTTCCGAATCGGATTCTATCTTTATATATCCGTCGTTTGCTGCACGGATCGCGTGAAACAAATCGAAGACGACATTGAATTCCTCGGTAGGCTTTAAACAGGTATATTTACTCATTGTGGAGTGTGTTGTTGCCGTCACTTCTGTAAGTATATTAAAATCTTTGAGAAGAACTTTGTAATATCCGGGACTCGCCTCTTCTTTCTCGTACTTTGATCTATTCACATTGATATCGGCAGACATCGGACCGACTGTCGGCATCACGAGAATGTTTCCCCATTCGTTGCAGCCAACACCGCTCAAATGGATCTGGCTGAAACCATAGATAAATTCTTTACCCGAGATATATCCACTGGGACTCCCTGCAAAATCTCCTTCGTTGGGTGATTCAATCGTATTGCGTGGACTGATGGCTGTCATTCCCCAAGGAGTTACTGCTCCGGGATATGTATTACCGCCGCCAAAATTATAAGCGAGATTCTTTAACTTTACGTTTGCATCGGCCGTTCCGATAAACGTATTTACATACTCAACGGCGTTTTTCTTTTCATGGGATTTTTGCTTGTCAGCGTATGTTCCGCTAACTACTAAACCGAGCGATAGAATAACTGAAAGAAAGTAACGCATTCTTTTTCCTCTTCTTCAATGCATAATAACAATTATGGTTAACTCCTTTTACAATAGATTGAGACTAAAAAACACAACAGACATCATTGTAGAGTGCTTTTTTCTTAAGGAACATTACGACTGATTTTCTGTCCTTGAACAGGTTCGCCTCGTGCAATGATTTGTCCGTTAGCACGATAATTCTGAAATTGCGCGGGCAGACCCAACCCCTGGTTCAGAGTACGTGAATCCTGAAGCTGGTAATGAATATGCGGCTCGCTTGAATTACCACTATTACCGCTTTTACCAAGTATCTGACCTGATACAACTGAGTCTCCGGGATTCACAATGACAGTGCCTTTTTTGAAATGAGCGAACACGGAAAATTCATTTCCGCCATGATCGATAATAATATAATTGCCAAAGGGCTGACTTGAATTCATCGTTCCAGGCACATTATCATTAATATTGTTTTCCACCGCTATGATACGGCCTGCGGCAGGTGCCAGAACTGATTTGTCAAAACAGAAATATTGTTCGTTCAATTGTCCGTTCCCGGAAAAGGAAATTCTGTTTTGAATCATTAAAAAATCGTACGCAAAGTATTGATTGGCAGAAATCGTGTGGTAGTTTTGGTAAGCAGTACGACCGCCCCAAAACACAGTCCACTCACCTTCAAATGGTAAAGAAAGAGTTGCCTTGGTAGCATAGTTTGCATTTGGACCCGGGTATCGCAATAGCCCTATATGGAGACCACCAATGACAAACGAATCGTCCAACGCCCATTGAATATAGATCGAATCTGAAATTTTATTGAACGTCGCGATCCGATTATACATTGTCCATTTTGAAATAACTGAATCTATCGTTTCATAAGACAGGCTCTTCTCCGATCCCATTTGATCGCTCACCTGGGCATATAACGTTTCTAATGCAGCCAAACTTATCTGATTTTTCATCGTTTCAGAGAAATGACTTCTCAAGACATCTAAATTATTATTGTAAAAAAGATTTGTATACTCTCTACCTTTATCAATAAAGGTTGCTTTGGACTCCGGTATTACCGGCCCAGCTGGGCTTTCTTTATTGCACGAAGAAAACAGCAGTATAAAAAGGCCAAAGAAAATAGGAGCGATTTTATAATATTTCATAGAACGTATACCTTTTCTCGATACGAGCTTTTTCTAGTGAATAGCTTTTTTGCATTCAATAATAACTTCCCGGATGCACGTTGAAGGGACGAGACGTAAGAGCCATCGGATAGTCTCTAGTATATCGGAAGGTTGAATCATTTCAGAATCGGAAAATGGAGTTTTCGCTTCTTGAGCCATATCGGTGTTCGTCCATGACGGGCATAATGTTGTGAGCTTGATATTATCATCTGCCAATTCCCTGTATAACGATTCGGAAAGACCGACAAGACCAAATTTTCCAGCACCGTACGCTCCATCGCCGGCAAAGCCGATTTTACCGCCGCGAGATGCAATGTTTACGATGTATCCTGTTTTCTGAGATTTCATAATGGGTAGTACTGCCTGCATAAATGCGAACGGTCCAAGGAGGTTGACACGAAGTCCTTGCTCAAATTCTTGAACTGTAACATTCATTGTTCCGGCTATGTACATTCCCGCACAATTGACGAGCAACTCTATCCGGCCGTAGTGTTTTTGTATCTTGTCAACTGTCTTATGCACTTCCTGAAAATCGGAGACATCTAATGCGTAGGTCGTATGTTTTGTACTAGAGGATGTAGATTGGATTTGGACTTGTTTTAATGCATCATCCAGGGTTTCCTGAGAACGTGCAATTATGGCAATTGAAAAACCGTCACGTGCAAGGCCTTTTGCTATCTCTAATCCGATTCCCCGGCTCCCCCCTGTAACGACGGCAACTTTGTTTGTATTTTCGTTTATCATAGTATATTTATTATGAGAAAATATTTCAACTTTTCCAATTATGGTTTAATAAAACCTATAATTTTTTATTGCTTTGTATCAGAAATACTTATTGGCCTGCTGCAAGCCAGCACAAAATAAACCCGCAGGTAATACAACTAACAAGGATTCACATTGTGCTTTATATAGTTCACTGTGATTATTCTTGTGAACAGTAATATCAAGATTTAATGTGTTTTGGCTGAAATAATTATGGCATGGCTATTGTCATATATCCGATAATGATTGAAAAGGATAAAAAAAAGGAATTAATTTAAATTGTAAATTTTGGCACCCTTTTGCTTTCCAATACGTTTCATGTGTAAAGTGAGAGTGTCTCGAAGATTGATTACAATGATGTAGTAAAATTTTTCGCGGCGGTTATCTATTATAGAAAATACCAAAGGAGAAAGAATATGAAACACTTACTGATTGTGTTTATGATGTGCTGTCCAATCTCGTTGTATGCTGACGATTGGCCTCGTGAAGTCCTGAGTTCGGAGGGCACGATCACTATGTATCAACCGCAGATTGAATGGTACTCCGGAGATTCCTTGAAAGCCCGTGCGGCGGTTTCCATTATCCCTACCGGTAAGGATGAACCTGTGTTTGGAGCAATCTGGGTGACGTGTAGAGTCCTGACCGATCGTCCGACACGAACCGTGAAGCTCGAAGAAATGGAAGTGCGAAGGATTAGATTCCCGGCGGGAACTGAGGGAGATACGGCAGCAATTGCTGAAGCATTGGAAGAAGTGATACCGCGTTCTGATCTCACATTCTCGCTCGATCTGCTTCTCGAAAGCATTGAGACAGCACAGAAGGAAAGGGAAAACGCCCGCGAACTCGAGGTGACTCCACCCAAAATCATTGTAATGAATCATCCCGCCGTACTCGTTCGAATTGACGGTAATCCTATTCTCACAGGCGTTGAAGGAACTTCGTTGAAGCGCGTTGTCAATACTCCTTATTTTTTAGTTCAAGATCCTTCTACGGGCAACTTTTTTCTTCGCGGAGGCGACATATGGTTCAGCGCTAAGCAAATAAAAGGTCCATGGCGTCAAATTGCAACTCCCCCAAATTTCGTTGCGTATCTTTCCGACCAAATGAAATCCGACGATGAATCGTATGAAGATTCGACGGCAAATGACATTGTATCGAAGACTGGAAAAGTACCTGAGATTGTCGTAAGCACAGAGCCGACAGAATTGATAGCTACGGACGGACCCATGCAGCTTGTACCTATCGAGGGAACCGAACTTCTTTACGCAAGTAATACTCCAAGCCGGTTGTTTCTTGAAATCAAAACGCAGAAGCGTTTCATCCTCATCTCGGGAAGGTGGTACACTGCAAAGTCCATAACGGGCCCGTGGGTGTTCATTGCATCAGACAAACTGCCGGAGGATTTTAAAAAAATTCCTCCCGGCTCAGAGTGCGACGATGTGCTCGCAAGCGTTGCAGGAACAATACCGGCAAAAGAAGCTATCTTTGATGCACAGATCCCGCAAATGGCAGAGGTGGATCGCTCGGAAGCGACAACTCAGGTCGAATATGACGGCGATCCGCAATTCGATCCGATCGAGAACACCGGGATGGAGTATGCAGTGAATACATCGACTGCGGTGATTCGCGTGAACGGTAGATACTACAACTGCGATAGAGGAATATGGTTTGATGGAGCGTCTCCATTTGGTCCATGGGAAGTTTGCATCGATGTTCCTGAAGTTATCTATACAATTCCATCCCGCTACCCGGTGTATAATGTCCGTTATGTTCGTGTGTACAATTATACTCCTGATGTTGTTTATGTTGGATACACCGCAGGTTACACAGGTTGTTATGTCTATGGCAGAACGGTAGTGTACGGGACAGGATACAATTACCATCCATGGTACAAGCAAAGATATTATGCACGGCCATGGACGTGGGGATTCAACGTTCACTATGATCCTTGGACAGGCTGGTCATTCGGAGGCGGCTGGGGACAGTCACGCGGATGGTTTGCACGTCGCGCAAACGATGTGCAAACAGGATGGTGGGGGCCAACGGAATATCGCCCTATCTATCATCCTGTTGCCAAACCGGTTTATCGAGAAGGATATCATCCCGTGCACCAACAGGCAGCATCAAGTGTACAAGCTGTGAGAGCACCAAACGATGTAAGACGCACTTCCGGTGTGACTCGCTCTGCAACTCTGTACGATAACAGATCAGCCGGCGTAAAACGACCGGTTGCGATTGAACCACCAAGATCTCCGAGAGAAGCTACGAGGACAACACCGACATCGCTACGTCAACCGGAATCTCGCCCAACATCCAAGCCGGTTACACCTTCAGTTCCACGAGCCGAGCCGCAGCCGGTTCCAAGGTCTGAAACGCCGCGTCAACCTGAAACTCGTCCGACAGCCAGGCCGGTTACTCCTCCTGTTTCACAACCTGAACCGCAGCCGGTTCCAAGGTCTGAGATACCGCGTCAACCTGAAACTCGTCCGACAGCCAGGCCGGTTACTCCTCCTGTTTCACAACCTGAACCGCAGCCGGTTCCAAGGTCTGATATACCGCGTCGACCTGCAACACGTCCGACAGCCATACCAGTGACTCCTCCAGTTTTACAACCTGAGCCGCGGCCGGTCGCAGTACCGGAACCGCCGAGAATCGTGACTCGTCCATCAACAAGAGAGAATAATGTCTACGCAGCTCCAAACGGCAACATTATGCGCAGCACTCCGCAAGGTTGGCAGCAACGTGATCAAAATTCATGGAAGAAAGCCGATGAGACACCGGCGAAACAAGAAATAGTCCGCGATAGCGAGGTGCGTCAGCGTGCAGCCGAACGTTCATCAAGTCCTAGGACAGAGCCTGCTCCATCACCTGCACCGAAGCGCAACTCGGACGATAAAGAGAGAAAACGTTGATGCAAGAAAACTGATGTTTGTAGGGAAGTTCAATGTTTGCCCGCCGTTATTTTGGCGGGCATCATGCCCAAATACGGGGCGGACGAATGAGTTTACTTGCCCACATCAGGGCATATTCTCCAGTTCAAACAAGAAACAATTCTTAGCGAACTCGAAGCCGCCAATATTTGTTATATATAGGCGAGTTTCTGTATATTGCATCGCGGAGTAGATTACGAATATGACGAAGTACCAACGGGTTCTCGATTTGTTGAACCCACTATAGGAGGTTACGTCATGCGCATGGGAATTGCTTCGGACCACGCTGGATTTGCGTTGAAGAAACAGATGAAGAAATCGCTGGCAAAACTAAGGCACACGATTGTGAATTTTGGTCCGTCTACTCTCTCTCCGAAAGATGACTATCCGGATTTCGTTGTGCCGCTTGCACGAGCTGTTGCTGGCGGCAGGGTTCAGCGCGGTATTGCGATTTGTGGAAACGGAGTCGGTGCGTGTATCGCAGCAAACAAAGTGAAAGGCGTACGGGCGGCATTAATCTCCGATTACTTTTCTGCGCACCAGGGCGTTGAAGACGACGACATGAATGTGATCTGTTTCGGAGCACAAGTCATTAATTATTCGCTCGCATGGGATTTGACACGGGCATTCCTGGGTGCCAGGTTCATCAAAAATAAAAACCATCAACGCCGGCTGACCAAGGTCGCAGCGCTGGAACAGATTCCAAAAATGACCCGCACGAGGCACTCATCATGAAATACAAATACTTGATTATTGGCGGCGGTATGACTGCAGCTGCTGCAGTGGATGGAATACGCGAGGCAGACCCGTCCGGCAGCATCGGTTTGATTAGTGCTGAAACCGATCCTCCATACAAACGCCCTCCTCTCTCGAAGGCGCTCTGGAAAGGCGACTCACTTGATACTATCTGGAGAGATACCGGAAAGAAAACTGTAGAATTTCATCTCGGCCAGGTTGTCAACGAAATCGATCCCGGGCAGAAGCGGGTTATCTGCGCAAATGGAGAAGTATTTTCATATGAGAAACTCTTGCTTGCAACAGGCGTCCGGCCGAGACGGCTTGAATTCGATGATGAATCGATACTGTACTTTCGTACATTAACGGACTATCGAAATCTTCGAGCACTCGCTGAAACTGGAAAACGATTCGCTGTGATCGGAGGCGGATTCATCGGTTCAGAAATCGCGGCGGCTCTCTCGATGAATGGGAAACACGTAACAATGATTTTTCCCGGAGAAGGTATCGGAGAGCGTATATTCCCCCATGATCTCTCCCAATTTCTCAATCAATTTTATAAACAGAAAGGCATTGAGGTGTTCTCCGGTGAGAAAATACTCGGTCTGCAAAAGAATAATAATGAATTAACAGTGAAAACTAATCATCAAGATATCAAGGTAGAAGGTATTGTTGCAGGAATCGGTTCTCTCCCAAACATCGAACTTGCCCAAGTTGCTAAAATTGAGACGAGAGATGGAATCCTCGTGGATGAATTTCTACAAACCAATCAAAAGGACATCTCTGCAGCCGGTGATGTTACCTTTTTTTATAATCCTTCACTCAAGAAACATATCAGAGTTGAACACGAAGATAACGCAAATACTATGGGACGTTTAGCGGGCAGAAATATGGCAGGAATGGCAGAGCCTTACCACCACCTGCCGTTCTTTTACTCCGATATGTTTGAGCTAGGGTACGAGGCAGTCGGTGACTTAGATTCAAGCTTAGAAACATACTCCGACTGGAAGAAACCGTATACAGAAGGCGTGGTTTACTATCTCAAGAATGGTCAAGTACGAGGTGTCTTACTCTGGAATGTATGGAACCAGGTAGAAGCCGCACGTGCTTTGATTGCAGAACTCGGTCCGTTTAAGACCGCGGATATTAAAGGTCGGTTGAAGTAAAATGAGTTGGTCATGATTCAGCAGTTTTTAAATCAACAAGATTCTTAAGCCACTCTATAACTATCTTAATAACGATGTATCCGGGGATCGATTCGTTGAGCCCATGCATCAATTCCGCCGGCAAGGTTCTTGACTTTCTTAAATCCTGCATTTTGAAGAAACCTCACGGCTCTTGCACTCCGTCCACCGGATTTGCAATGGACAACGATCTCTTTATACGGATCGAGTTCGGATACACGGTCAGGTAGTTCCGAGAGTGGAATCAGATGTCCGCCAAGGTTGGCAATTTCGTACTCATTCGGTTCTCGCACATCCAGAATATAGAGATCATCACCGCGGTCGATCCGGCCTTTTAATTCTTCTACAGAAATTTCCGGCATACCAAAATTAAATTTCGGCTTAACGGACGATTCTATTCCGCAAAATTGTTCATAGTCTATCAAATGATGGATCGTCGGAACAGTACCGCACACTGGGCATTCCGAATTCTTTTTAAGAGAAAATTCACGAAACTTGAATTTGAGAGCGTCGAACAATACGAGGCGTCCGATTAATGGTTCGCCTTCTCCAAGTATCAACTTGATTGTCTCCAATGCCTGAAGTGTGCCGATAATTCCAGGTAAAACTCCCAGCACTCCTCCTTCTGCACAGCTCGGAACGAGTCCGGGCGGTGGCGGTGTCGGATACAAGCATCGATAACATGGACCTCGCTTCGAATCAAAGACAGTCACCTGTCCATCGAACCGGAAAATAGATCCATACACATTCGGTTTGCCGAGCAGCACGCATGCGTCATTGACCAGATACCGCGTTGGAAAATTGTCTGTGCCGTCCACAATAACATCATAGTTCTTCAATAGTTCGAGGGCATTGTCAGATGATAGACGCACTGGATATATTTCGACGATAACGTTGGGATTTATCTCTGTTATCGATTCCTTTGCAGATTCAAGCTTGGGTCTTCCGACATCGCTCGTAGTATGCATGATCTGACGCTGTAAATTCGTTTCATCGACAACATCATAATCCACTATACCGATTTTCCCAACGCCTGCTGCAGCAAGATAGAGTGCAAGCGGCGAACCGAGTCCGCCTGCACCGATGAGAAGGACACTGGCAGCTTTTAATTTCTTCTGCCCTTGCATCCCTACCTCAGGTATGATGAGATGCCGGCTGTAGCGCAGGATTTCTTCTTTCGACAGTTGAACTTCTTCTTCTGTTTCTACTTCACAGACTTCGACTCCTCCTGCAATAGATGGAATGATACTTATGGAATCTGTTTCATTCACATTCGTTTTCTCTTTTGATAAGTACCGGATATCGTTGTCGTTGACATAGATATTCACATAACTGCGCAGCGTGCCCTGTTCTGAATAGAGATGCTGCTGTAGCGATCTGTATTTTAATGTGAGATTTTTCAGAGCTTCCTCTACCGTGCTCCCTTCCACTTCAACCGTGTCCTGTTTCTCGGTATAAGGTCGGAGAGGAGTCGGAATAAATATTTTGATTGACATAATGTTTCCTTTATGCAATAAATATGTTTTGTATCATAGTTCATGCGAAGCGTGTGCAAACTGCCGCGCAGCAGATGATATCGGTGATGAATCTACAATGATCATCCGTTCATTGAACTGAGTGCGTTTTTCATTTAACAGCCAGGCGGTCATCGCCGCAGCTTTACCCTGTCCCACTGAGATAATGATGTACGTAAACCATGGCAGAGCATGATCTGTATCGAATACCGAGGGAGCGGCAGGATGATCTGGATGAGAATGATAAAATCCCAGCAGTTCCATTTTCAACGCCCTGGCAAGTTGTTCTGTTTGCCGGTATTGCTCCGGCGTGATAAAAAATCGGCGGCGGCGGTTTTCATCTTGACTGTTATCAATCTTGATGACCTCTTCTATAAAATGAATACTGTTCTTGCTGAATCCCAGCATCATTCCGCAGCATTCTTCCGGGTACGTTTGTTCTGCATGGTATTCAATCTCAGCGATAATCTTTTTTGATATTCGTATCATATGATTTTCCTTTTCATTCGGTTGCATTCCAAAAATGTTCGCTGCTATATCGCGTGCCGCCGTCCGGAAAAATTGTGACGATCACACCGCTTTCTATCTGTGCGGCAAGCTTGAGTGAAACAGCAAGCGCCGCACCGCTGGAAATTCCAACAAACAAACCTTCCTGCCGTGCTAGTTGTCTGACCATGGAATATGCGTCATCGGTCGAGACGGTAAGATGTTCGTTCGCAAGAGTCGGATCATAGATACCAGGAACCAACGCTGTAGGTAAATGCTTCAGGCCTTCCAGTCCATGGAGCGGAGAATCTGGTCCGAATGATGAACAAACAATAGATGGTTCTAATTCTTTCAGTCTTCGGCTTGTCCCGATAAATGTTCCTGTCGTCCCGAGTCCGGCAACAAAATGTGTAATACGATTCCTGGATTGATTCCAGATTTCCCATGCCGTTGTGTTGTAATGCGAGAGCCAGTTGGCCGGATTATTATATTGATCGGGATAAAAATACTGATCGGGATAGGCAGCAACAATTTCTTTGACGTACCGCTGCGCTCCGTCCGTTCCTGTGAGCGGATCTGTTTCCAGGATTTCAGCGCCATAGGCGCGGAGTGTTTGTTTTCGCTCCGGACTCGCATTCGCCGGAAGCGCGAGAATCACTTTATAACCTAGCGCACTTCCAATCATTGCGTACGCGATACCGGTATTACCGCTTGTTGCATCAATGATGATTTTTCCTTTTGTAAGCCTTCCTGACTTTTCGGCTTCCAGAAGCATGTTCAAGGCTGGACGGTCTTTGATCGAACCGCCGGGATTAAACCATTCCGCTTTAGCATAAATCTGAACATAGTCATTCGGAATGGCTATTTTTCGAATTCGTAAAAGAGGTGTATTGCCGATATTGCCCAGCATCGATGAATGATCGCGGATGCGTTGCTCCAAATATGTTTCACGAATTTCAGGAAACGAGTCCGTTTTTGATTTCCATGTCATGATTTATTTTCCGTTTGTGAATTCAAATTTTCTTTTCATACCGAAGACGGGAATATTCTAATCGTTCCTTCACTCGCATGATCGCTTTCAGTTCGGCTTCATCGCGTACCAGTCCCTTCGTTCGAACAATGACCGCACCGGGATCGACGTTATCCACAGCACAGTAATATGTATCATCAATTCTATAGCTGGTTATGTGAATCTGGAACGGTGGAACCGACTCCCATCGTTCCTGATACTCTGATGGATGATTTACGGTCATGGCTGGACTCCTTGAGTAACCGGAGCATTGACAAGATTTCCCCATTCTGTCCAGGAACCATCGTAATTTTTGACGTTTGTGTACCCAAGCAAATACTTCAAAACAAACCAGGTGAGACTGGAACGTTCCCCTATGCGGCAGTACGCAACAACATTTTTATTCGATGTGATACCCAAGGGTTCATAAAGCGACCGTAAGTTGTCAAATGATTTGAAAGTGCCGTCTTCGTTGACATTCTTTCCCCATGGAATGTTGAATGCGCCGGGCACATGCCCTCCTCGTTGGCATGTCTCCGGAAGCCCCGGCGGCGAAAGGATCTTACCGGAATACTCATCTGCTGAACGAACATCAACCAATGACCATGAATCATTGGAAAGAGATGATACTTCCTGCACATAGGCACGCAGCGAATAATCAGGATCTGTCGCCTTGTATGTTTTCCCTGAAACAACAGGAACATCTCTTGTCACTTCCCTTCCCTCTTTGATCCATTTCTTTCTGCCTCCATTGATAATGCGCACATCACGATGGCCGTATATTTTCAGCTGCCAGAATGCCCATGCCGCGAACCAATTGTTATTGTCTCCATAAAGAATGATAGTGGTACCATTGGTAATTCCCGAATTTCCCAACAACTTTTCCAGATCCGATTTGGAAACAAGATCACGCCGGACCTGGTCGGAGAGTTGAGTCTGCCAGTTCCAACCAACTGCGCCGGGAATATGGGCTTCGTTGTATGAGTGTGTATCGACATCGACTTCGACAAGCCGGATATGAGGGTCTGTCAGATGCTGACTCACCCACTCCGTATCGACAAGCACTTCAGGATGCGCATAATTATTTGACATGAGATTACTCCTTTGAATGTATAATTGACGATATATTCATGTGTCTAGCATTCTATAAAAAAACCCTTCACCAAGAAATTGAATGAAGGGCTGCGAATCAAATAATCGTATATATAACGTTTAAGGACTCGCGCCTTCGCGACAGCACACTTTTTGACATGGACAAGCGCAGGTGAGCACCACACTATTTTTTTTCATTCCTGGTTTCATGTTCATTTTTTCTTTCTTCTATTAAGCTTAACAACTGGAATATAGAATGAGTTCCTTCTTCCGTCGTCTGTCCCGCCACACTGATTGTACCCTTATAGTAACTTGCCGGCCACGTTTTTATGATCTATCTCCATGGCATCGGTACATAGCGCAGAAAAACATTCCCATTGGCAAACGCTCGTGAGTTTACCAGTTTTAAGTCGAGGTTCTCTTTGATGCCATCAAACAACGTTCTTCCTTGACCGAGAATAACAGGAATCACTACGATCTGGTATTCATCGATCAATCGCGCCTGAGTCAGTTGCGAAACAATACTGCCACTGCCTATAATCACCATGTCAGTCCCTGGCTCATTCTTCATCTTTTGTATTTCTATCACCATGCCGTCTTTTACGAGCTTTGTATTATTCCACAACGCTTTGTCCAGCGTTCTTGAAAACACGATCTTCGGAAGGTTGTTCATCTGTTTGGCCACCACAGGATAATTCTGGATTGCCAACGGTGTTGGCCAATATCTTATCATGAGTTCATAGGTAACCCTGCCGAAGACGAGCACACCTCCACCACTTGCATTCGATACGACAAATGCATCCCACGCTTCATCCTTAATTGTGTTGTGAGCCCATTGCATGTCGCCGTTGATATCCACAAAGAAACCATCCAGTGATACCGAATTGAAAACGATGAGTTTGCTCATGAATCTTCTCCTGTGCTTTCCTCAAAGCTGCTTACCCTGTAGAAGTGAATCGATCTTCTTCGCTAAGGAAATGTCCTTCCCCGTGATTCCGCCTTCACTGTGTGTAGAAAGTGAAAACGTGATTTTGTTCCAGCGGATATCTATATCCGGATGGTGATTTGCTCGTTCGGCAACTATCGCCACAGAAATGACAAATCCTATAGCACATGCAAAATCGGCGAATTCAAATTTTCTCCGTATCTCTTTTCCCTGCAACGCCCATCCTCCTAATTCTGATAAAGCGAGACGGATTTCTTTTTTTGTTAAAAGTGCCATGAGGTTGTTTCCTTTTATATTTTAATTAAATAAACTTTCTCAGCTCTTCCGGTGAAGCTGCCAAACATGATTGTCGTTTACCAAAAATGTGATATCGGTACCTGGATATAAAGTTGTACACACAGTCTCGAATTGACCTTGGCACAATAACAAAGAGATAGAATAAACTCCAACCTCCGCCGAGAGTTCTTAGAATCTTAAGGACGGCATCAGACTTACTATCAACCCTATCAATATTTAATAAAAGAGTTGTCGTGAGATCACAACCTTCCGATGGAATTCCTTTCAGTAGCTCTCGCCCTTTTTCAGACTGGAGTATTCCGAAACGAAATATATCATTCTTATCATGTCCAATGATAAATCGAACAAACCAATTGCAAAGATTACACATGCCGTCAAATAAAATAATAGGATGTGATGAAGTTCTTTGCTGCATGCTGTTCTTGGTCATATTTAATAATTCCACTTGAATCTCAGCCTGCCCCGACCATCACGACATAAGAGTGTCTCAACACTATTTTCTTTTCTTCATCCATGTCCGGACATCTTTCTCCTCCTTTCCGCTGCTATGGATCAGAGCAGAGGTCTTGACTTAGAGATTAATGATGCATTGTCATGCCGCCAGTTCCTTTGCCGAGTTTATCAAGAGCAGCCCGAAAGCCGATTGCCAACTTATCGGCAGGCCCAACTCCCCAATAATGGAGAAAGATAATCATGGGATTGGTTCCAGTCATATGGTGATGAATCGCAACAACATCTAAACCGTTTTTGCGTAGAGTTTTTAATACAGAAGTCACTTCGTCTTCAAGCATGGCAATGTCTCCTGCGATTGCAGCTTTTTCATCTGTACCGATAAACGCAGCCCAGGTGTTCAAACCCATCCGTGCATTGATAACAGCGCCCATTTCTTTTACTTGAATATCATCGCGTCCAATGACAATCTTGTACGTCACTCCTGTTCGAACTCCTTTATGGCCGATGATATGATTCAATTTGTCTGTGTTCAATTTTCCTTCAATGATTTCACCAACGTTTTTCTTTATCGTCGATGTACCTGTTTGACCTGCTATATGTCCGATGAGAGCCAATGCAGGTTTGACTTTCTTTGCAATATCTATTGCCCTTCCGTGACCGTGAACGTGCATGAAGAATATTCGCGGCTCCTCCCAGAAGAAATGATTGTGGAGTGCTGTGACTTCGAGATCGTTATCCAGAAGCGCAGACATCACAGGGTTTACTTCGTCCTGTAAAAGAACCAGATCACCCATCATCACATCATTCCCGCTGTCTCCTTTGGTCATCGCTAACCACCCGCCAAAACCAAATGGTGTGGGAGCCGCGACAGCGCTTACTGTTACGGTCAGATCATTTCGTGGGATGTTTACTTTAAACACACCATCCTGATAATCTCCTTGTCTACCGAGAAACACGAGGATGTTTTGGTACTCATCCGGCATTTGCTGGGAACGACCAACGGAGAATAAAAGTGCAACACAAGATGCGAATATGCATAATCGAAAATATCTCTGCATGAGAGTAATCTTCATATATATCTCCATATCTTACAGGATATCAGCGGCTCGTACACTCATTTCGCTATTCCAACGACACCATATGCGATTCTCGCTCCTGCGTTTCCGGTTGGCTGCGTTTTGAAATCATCCTCTTTTTCATGGATGATAACGGCATGTCCGATGATTGAATTCGGGCCGTTAAGTTTTATAACCGGATCAATATAATCGAGATGTACGTTCCCTTGTTCATCTGCTTTAATATTTCCCATATCACCTGCATGACGGTTTGCACTCATCGGCATGCTGTGAGGCATTCCTGTCGGATTGAAATGCCCGCCTGCTGAACTCCCATCTTCGGAACTGATATCACCGAATTCATGAATGTGAAATCCATGCGTTCCAGGTTTTAAACCGATAAGATTTGCAACAACGCGGACTCCTTTTTCTCCTGCCTCAAATGTCACGACGCCGTGTACAGAATTTCCTTTTGTAGCTGTCACCACAGCAATTGCCCGCTTGACCATCGATTTCTCATGCATCATATGATCTTTTTGAGCAATCAGGAATTGTGTGCTAATAAAGAATAATGCAAGGGTGATTGGGATAATTTTGTTTTTCATACTTCCTCCTTTATGAAATGGTAAATTTTTAACTGCCATCGAAATCAGAAAATTCTTTGCTCTCAGTTCTATATTTTCGATTAGTTGTATTGATACTATTTAAGCAAAACAAGTTTCTTGGTCTCTGTAAATGTACCCGCCTGTAACCTATACAAGTACACTCCGCTCGGTATCGATGCAGCATTCCAAATTTTTGAGTAACTGCCGGCATCCATATTTTCATTCAGGATCGTTGCCACTTCTTGTCCTATCAGGTTGTACACCTTTATAGAAACCGAGGTTTGAAAAGGAAGATCAAACGATATCATTGTTGTCGGGTTAAATGGGTTCGGAAAATTCTGGTTGAGTCTGAAAACATCAGGTCGTAAAGAATTCTGATTATTATCAACACCGGTGATTGTGGCCGCATTGAATAATCCGGTCATTCCCAAACTTGCATGGAAATCGCATTGATAGAGATACGTGCCCGCAATTGCAACAGGATAGGAAAATACAGTTCCAGATGCCTGATGGAAACTCAGAGCGCCAGCGGGAACGCTCGTTGAACTTAACGGATGGAAACTAAAACTACCTTCCCATTCTATCGTGTCACCTACGGAAACATTCATTGAACTTGGTGAATAGGTTTCACCAAACGAACCCCCGAATTGGATGACGTGTGTGGTGGCATGCGCAGTAGTTGCTGCTGCGAGAAAAACGATGGCACATACAATCGAAGCCGTTTTTCGGAATATTGTCATTAATTGTGTTTGCATTATATACTCTCCTTATGTGATTTGATTATAAGTTACAGCTTAATTATTCCCTCATTATGATTGTGGTAAAGAAAGACGTTCAGGTACGATAATTTTGTTATTGGAGACAAATTCTTTTTAGCGTCTACACGATATCTATCTGCTTAAAAGAGTGCCGCCCGGTTCTTGCCACAATCTGATTACCTCTTAAATTTTATAACATTTTAAAAATATACAACGTTCCCATCATAAGTATAGATGAAAATATGATTCATGTTCACATCACAATTATAGTGCTGCCATCCCGGATGGCAATCTTTTCCTTAATGAATAGTTGATTTTACTGGTTTCATCGAGGAACGTTATAGGTGCGATTATTTGTTCAGAGATATATGAAAAAGATGTTTCCCAGATTTTATTTGTATAACGCTCTACGCATCGTCATTCTTTTTTCGCTTACATCTAATTCAATGTTCGCAGGTCCGCCTTTTAAAACCGACGATCCGCAACCTGTCGACTATCTTCATTGGGAGTTTTATATAGCATCGGCACAACAATTTATGAGGCATGAAAGCGACGCTACATGTCCGCACATCGAAATTAACTATGGCGCCATCCCCGATGTTCAACTGCATATCGTTGCCCCGCTGGGATATGTCCATACACCTGAAGGAACTCATTACGGGTACTCCGATACGGAGGTTGGCATAAAATACAGATTTGTCGAAGAGACGGAAATGATGCCCCAGATAGGTGTTTTCCCTTTGGTTGAAATTCCGACAGGGAATGAAAGCAAACAATTAGGAAACGGCAAAGTCCAGGCGTACATCCCGCTATGGATGCAAAAGAGCTGGGGAAAACTAACGACCTATGGCGGAGGCGGAGTTTGGTACAATCCCGGACCTGATCGAAAGAACTGGGGATTTGCCGGGTGGGAAATTCAATATGATATCTCTGAGGTTCTTACGCTGGGAGGAGAGATCAATTATCAAACCGCTGAAACTCAGGACACAGAATCGAGCACGGGTTTCAATCTCGGCGGATACGTCAATGTAAATGAACACCACCATATTTTATTTTCTTTAGGCCGTACCCTCACAGGCGAAACTGCATTTACCGGATATATCGGTTACCAACTTACAATCTAATGGAGAATGAGCGTTATGGATAAATTAAGGATAGTTCAAAAATTTTTTAAATCAATCATACTCATCAGATTCATGGTTGCGTGTGTATTCCTTTCCGAAGGAATCCAAAAGTTTTTATTTTCAGACTCGCTTGGAGTAGGACGCTTCATCAAAATCGGAATACCATTCCCGGGAATTATGGCACCCTTTGTAGGTGTTGTGGAGATTGTATGCGGCGCACTCATACTTCTGGGTTTGTTCACACGGCTTGCTGCTCTTCCCCTCATCATCGATATGCTCGTTGCAATTTCGATAACGAAAATTCCCATCTTGCTCGAAAAAGGATTCTGGGCAATGGCGCATGAGGCCCGCACTGATTGGTCAATGATACTTGGCTTGCTCTTTCTGCTGATTGTTGGTTCAGGCCGATGGTCGCTGGATAATGTTCGTACTCGAACCGATAAAAATCAGAATTCACAATAGTGAAAGAGATTACATCCCCTTCAACTATACATCATCTCAGAACTTCCACATCAGATGTTGAAACTTTGATACAGACACTCGAGAATATAAACCGGGAAAATAAATCGGCTGTAATGACAATCACTGAGGATGGTTAATTTTATTCCATGAGAAAACTTCATTTCTTCATAAACTCTACGACTAGGCCTATAATAACAGAAAAAACTTAAATTAATTCGGTAAAGAGTCGCTGCGTCACAATATGTGACCCTAGATTATGAAGAATAATGATTCTTCTTGACAAAGAGGTCTCTTTACGCTCTAAAGAAAGTGATGAATAAATTTCAACTCTGTTTGATGATCCTGTTTGTTCGGATATAATATTTCGGGTACCGACGACAGGAGTTCTGAAATTCTCACATGTGAAAGCGCGTGTCCATTTTTATGAGCGTAGAATTTCACAACAGTAATTATTTTCTTGTTGAGTCGGATGCGATAAACCGCGTCTTAACATTTCTACAATTATCAATTAAACGATTTTCGTTCCGAAATTTAATAATGAGTGGTCTAGTTTTTTTGCCGTTATGCCCATTTTATCACTCTCCCGGCATGACAGGAAAGTTTATTATTCGGAACGGATATTGTGGTATTAATAGAGAGAAATGGTGATAGTAGCTCGAAGAATCAAATGAATAATTACAGCCGCTTGCAAATGAATGGTCTGAAGGATTGAGATAATGGCCGGCCAAAAAATACCCACGAAAAAATCACAGACGCCGCATGAACCAACACCACGCGATGATGCCAAGAAAATTGTAAGTGAAATCCTAAAACGAGCTGATCTCTTGATTCACAAGGGTGAGCTCGACCACGCACAATTAGAGATTACGAAAGCAAAAGCAGTAGATCCGCGCAACATGTATGTACTGGCATTGGAAGAACGCATCTCTATCCTCAAGGCAGAAATAGTTCAACCCGAAGAACCACCGCATAACGAAAAATCAATTCCGCCTCCTGTGATCGAAATGATTGCCAAAACAGAACCTCAAATTCCGCAAATGCCGGTTCCGCAGTCAGCGGCTCCCCCAATGACACCGTCACAACTATCCGCTGTCCCCGCAAATGCACCGCAGGAAAAACAGGAAGATTGCATGTTTGATCGATCTGCTAATTTGGAATCCTATCGGCAGGCTTTGAACCATGCATGGTTCGACGGGGCATTAACAGGATACGAAGAACAACAATTGAACGAATTACGGACGGTCTATGGCATTACGAAAGCTGAACATGAGCGCATGGAAAAGAGCGTGAAACTTGAATGCTATAAAAATGCATTGCTCCTTCGTCAGCTGGGTGACGACTCGATGACGTCGTCGAATACAGAGTTTAGTACCGAGCTGCAATGTACTTTCCAAATCTCCGACGCGGAACATCTTTATATTCAGACACAATTGATGAATACCATACAGCAGAAACAACGGGACAAGATTCTCGTTATCGACGACGATACGCGGGTATTAGAGTTGTTTGCAGCATCGTTGGAAGACAGCGGATTTGAGGTTATCGCCCTCCCTACATCTGATGAAGCGTATGCGCTTCTCCGTATATACATCCCAGATTTAATCTTGTGTGATATCAATTTAGAAACTTCTACGATGGGCGGATTTACGTTCTACGAAAAAGTACAGGGATTAAAAAACGTTCAAAGCATTCCGTTCATTTTCTTAACAGGACTTACAGATGAAGCTCTTGTTCGAACCGGTAAAGAACTCGGCGTGGATGATTATCTCATGAAACCGATTTCCGAACCAACGCTGGTTTCGGCGCTGCGTGGCAAATTGAAACGGTTTAGACAACTCAATAAAATAATGTCTGCTCCTCTGTCTGCGACAGCGGCAGCATGATTGGTTTAATGTAATTGCATGGATATTTCGCAGCGCAGGCAGGGGAATGCTCATTCTTCGAAACCGATTGGTTTCTTTAGGCTCCGAAGAAAGTGACGAGTTGAACTGGATAAAGCCGGATTTTAAAATGCCCCTTCGTCCGCCGAAGGGCCGATCTTTGGTGTGTTCGGAATTTCACGAATGAAATAACAAACGCGTTCGCTGTTAGTCGAATTCCACTACCGAGTGAAAACTTCGCACTCTCTCATCAAGAATGATATCCGAATATTTAAATGGCATCTTGAGATGAAGTCCTGCAAACGACCTGCATCGGCTGAGGGCGACGTATGCCTGCCCATGTGCAAATGCCCCTCGTCCTAAATCGATTATAACGTTGTCGAAGGTCTTTCCCTGACTCTTGTGGATTGTCATTGCCCAGGCAAGTTTTATGGGATATTGCCGGAAAGCACCATTCACGACAGGTTCAATGCTTCCGTTCTCCCGATCGTACTCATAGTCCAATTTTTCCCAAGTAGACGGCTCGATAGTGTGTAAAGCTCCGCCAAAAGAAACTTCAATGGTCTCATCCGTAAGTTGATGAATGACACCTAGTGTTCCGTTCACCCAACGTTTGTTCGGATCATTCTTCACCATCATCACCTGGGCGCCTTTCTTCAATTTAAGCGTCTTGTCGGTCGGATAGGACTTCTCATCAAAATCACCGTCGATGATAGAATCAAAAACATATTCACGTGTCGGGAGCGCAGAGAGTTTGTGAAGGTTGATTCCCGAAGCAAGAGCATTCGTGCTGGTGAGAGTAATAGCGAGATCGTGCCGGCCAACTTCCAGCGAAGGATTGTATCGTTCATTGATCTTCTTGAGATCAGATTGTTGAACGGTGTTATTGCGTACTTTATTGAGCAGCCCGATAAAATCAGGATCGCTCTGACGGAACACTTTCTGCAGTTCAATTTTTTGGAGACGGACTTCGTTGAACACGTGTGCACTAAAGAAGAAAGGCGTTTCATAAAAATCGCTATAATATTCGGCAAGGTCTTCATCCACGATCGGTGGCAGCTGGAATAAATCGCCAATGAGGACCACTTGAACACCTCCGAACGGTTCATGCGGCCGATTGCGATTGAGCCGGAGCGACTGATCGACGGCATCCATCATATCTGCCCGAACCATCGAGACCTCATCGATGACGAGGGTTTCAAGAGCAGCAAACAGTTTTCCTTTGTCTCGGATCTTTTTAATATCCGCCTTAGTAATGAGATGGAGCGGGAAACGAAAGAAGGAATGAAGCGTCGAGCCGCCGATATTGATAGCAGCGATGCCCGTCGGTGCAAGCACAACGGTTTTCTTTTTTGTATTCTCCTTGAAATAATGGAGAAGTGTCGACTTACCGGTTCCGGCATTGCCCGTGATATAGAAGTGATGACCGGTGTGTTCAATGCGATCGAATGTGTCGGAGAATTCCTGCGTTAATTGAAAATCAGGAGGTATACCCGCCACTGAAACTGATAAGATTTTTTTCTTGCTCTTTCGCGCCGATATGTCGTGAGATTTTGTGGACTTGGTTGGTTTGGGGACAGGACCGACCGGTTCTGCTACAGGTTTTTTGCGGTTCTTCATAGAGCAAGATACCGAAGAAAGACAGTAATTACTATTTTTGCAGTGCGTCAATTACATCATTGGTTGGTGATGTCAGGAATTTCTTCCTGACATTCAATCGTATCGGTCAGGACGTAAGTCCTGACCACACTAAACTGATACATTACCCTATTCTCTCCTCACGTTCTTGGGGTGAGGTGACTCCATACTCTTCGTTTTCTGCAGATAGTTTGCCTATCATTTTATCTTCACTAAACCATTCCCTATACAGCTTTGTGGAATGCAGAATAGCGACGTCTGTTATGGTACCAAACTGCTCCTTGCCTGAAATCTCAGCACCCTGGAATTGGAATAACATGTCAGGAACAGTTTTCCGGTGGAGCTTTGCACCGCAACGCCGTACGGCTGCCCGATATTATCTATGGCTGCGCCGGTAACGCTGGAGCTGGTAAAATCTTTTTTTCCGATCACCGCGTCTGCGGAGGCACCGTTCTGTTTGGCAGGTGCGTTGTAGAAAATCAGCAGACGATTTAATGCACCGTCGGCGACATACAGATTCTTTGCATCATCCACAGCAAGAGCATATGGAAAATAGATTGCAGCGGCGGTTACCGAGCTCGGCGTTGAACCGCTGTTAAAATTCGCTTTGCCGAGCACGATATCTGCTGGAGCGCCGTTCGCTTTTGACGCTGCATTCAGGAAGATCAGCACGCGACTGTTACCGCGCTCTCCCACGTACAGGTTGCCGGCGTTATCCACGGCAAGTGAGGTGGGGTTGGACATTTTAGTTGCAGTGGAGTCTTTACTGTTTGTGAAGAAACCGGGCTGACCTAGCACACCGTCCGCATTTGCGCCGTTTGCTTTAGCGGCGGCGTTGTTGAAGCGAAGCACGCGGTGGTTTGACCCGTCCGCAACGTACAGGTTTCCCGATGCGTCCACGGCGACACCGTTTGGCGAAAAGAATCCGCTTTGTGTGGTATGAAACCCATTGGAGACGAAGTCCGGCTGCCCCAGCACGCCGTCGGCGGATGCGCCGTTCGGTTTGGCAGCGGCGTTGTTGAAGCGGAGTACCCGCTGGTTCGCCTGGTCGAGCACGAACAGATTTCCAGAAGGATCGAGCGCAACAGACGTAGGAGTTTGAAAACCGCTAGCGGAGGGAGTGTTTCCGCCCGCAGAGTCATTCCACACGCGGCTCGTAAAATTATGCTGGCCCAAAACGCCGTCGGCAGGTGCCCCGCTGGCTTTAGTTGCTGCGTTGTCGAATCGCAAGACACGATGCGCCCGCTGATCGACGACGAATAACGCACCGCTTCCACTGACCGCCAATCCCCACGGACCGGGGATAGTTGTTTGACTGACCACATCGTTGCCACCTGCGGAAAACGTCGTCTGTCCGAACACTGCATCTGCGGTCTGCCCGATATCCCACGGTGGTACTGCCGCTTGCAGTTGTGTCGGTGCATCGTCTTTTTTACAGCCGGCAAATAAAAGGCCTATTGCGATAATAACCAGTACATTTTTCATTCACGCCTCCTCATATTATTTGTTATGTGGTTTGAAGTACCGTTCACCAGGACTTCATTTCTTGTCAATTGTATCGAGTAAGATCAATACACCTCAAACGTTATTCGAGGACTGCAAGTTCCGGAGTACATCAAGAAGATTAATTCATTCCCGTCTCGATTGATTTTATCAATCGGGATAAGTCCGTGGCGCATTTTGCGCCACGAGATCGCGACCGCGACTGCCATATGGCAGTCGGGCAAAGTCGGACGGAAATCCAAAATAGCCCACTACCCTATTCTCTCCCGAACTCCTGAGTTCTGGTTTGTGTTCCATTCATTCCCCGCAACCTCAGCGAGAATTTCCCGTATGCAATAACAACATTCCAATCAAAACGGAGGAAATCATGCGACTGCCTTTACTCATAACAATTCTCTTGTCGGTATTAATTTCAACTGCGATATCCCAATCTTCCCGGGAGATCAATAAAACCATGCCGCTCAAATCGGACGGACAACTCGTCATCGATACGTACAAAGGAACCATTACGGTCACCACTCATGACAAACCGCAGGTTGAGGTGAACGTGAAGATAGAATCGGATGATGCGGACTCACGTGATGCTGCCCAGGATGTAGAGGACACAGAAATTGAATTTCGCGGCACCAGCAGCGAAGTGACGATCCATACCGACTATCGAAATGTGGAGCGAAACAATAGTCACGATTTCTGGGATTGGCTCACCGACCCGCACGAGATATCGAATTCCCTTCCGTTAGTACATTACACAATCAAGATGCCTCGCACGGCGAAGCTGAGGATCAAAGATTACAAATCGGAATCACACATCGAAGGATTGACCTCCTACCTGACACTGAACACGTATAAAGGTACCGTGGAAGTATTAAATCTCAGCGGGGGAATCGATTTAGAAACATACAAAGGCGATGTGCATATTTCTTTTGCAGCGTTGAAGAACGACAGTCATTTCGAGACGTACAAAGGAAAGATTGCCGTAAACATCCCAAAGCAAACCGGATTTGAATTGCAGACAGATTTCGAAAAGCGTGTACATTTTAGCACCGACTTCGATGTGGAAACTCGCGAGCGCGATAGAAAACACCAGCAGTATGACTACTTCGGAAAAATCAACGGCGGAGGTCCGGCGCTTGAGTTTAACAGCGATAAGGGGGATATTCGTTTACACTCTAAGTAATGTGCAACCAATTGATCCTAATAGGGACGCACATCTGTGCGTCCCTACCCCTCTCTTAGCCTATTCTAATCTTATTCGAGATTATACTCGTCCACCGTTCCTAATGGCAAAACTCCCTTACAACTTGAGACCACCTCTCCGACCGCTCTCAGCGATCGGAGAGGTAATGATTGTGTCCAATAATTTCATCCTGATTTGAAGCAGAGCTTCCTCCACTTATGTTTCCAAACGCCTGCCCACCGATCTTAATGGTGGGGAGTTTGGGAATGAAGAAAAATTTTTAGGACTGCGGGAAAATCTGCATGCTTTTTTGTATCTTGTTCGTTAATCAAATACGGAAATTCTGACGTACTCAAGAAATCAAAAAGCTGGAACAACAAATAGAAATATTCGATTTGATATTCTAATTAACTAATCATCAACACTCTAAAGAATTATCGTATGAAAAGCATGATGAAATACTTGTTTATTTTTTCCCTCATCATCGTCGGTTTTTCACTGGCGAAAGAAAAAGAAGCTACCAGGGTTGAATTAAAAAACGGATACTATTACATAGACGGCAAAAAGACATTTGTTAATGCAATTGGATATGAGATCGGTGCCAGACCGGGAGAATTTCCAAAAGAGAATAGAAAATCCCAGCTTGCCAGGATGAAAAGCGATTTTGAAGTCATTAAAAAAGGAGGATTTAATGCAGTCAGGACCTGGGACCCGCTTTTTAAAGACGAACTTGAATTGGCCCAGCAAAGCGGCATGAAAGTCATCATGGGCATAGGGATGAAACCCGAATGGAACTTCGCAGACCAGAAGATTATTGCAAGAACCGATTCTCTCGTTGAGAGTATCCTCTCTTACTCGAAGAATTTCGATTGCATCATTACATACCTTGTCATCAACGAGCCTATGCCTCAACATATACACGACGTAGGCGCACAGGCCACTGTCGATCTTTGGAAAAGGATTATCAATAAAATCCATGAAAAACATCCCGGCGTTCCTGTTACCATGTCAGGCAATACGGCTATTACAGAGTATCTTGATATGAACATCTTCGATGTCTATGGTTACAATGCGTATGACTATGGCGATGGCGCGATTTATACTCATGGCTTTGCGAATGCAAATATTTTCCTTCAGAAAATGAATGGCCGGAATAAGCCTTTGTTACTGACTGAGTTTGGATATTCCGTATCGCGACTGGGCTATGGAAAATACGGCGGTAATTCGCTTGACGACCAAAGAGACGCGTTGATACGATATTACAGAAACCTGCTCGATGCAGGCGTGGCTGGCGTTTGTCCTTTTTATTATGCCGACGGATGGTGGAAAGGCGGTCATCCATCCGTTCACGACGATACACCTGAAGAATGGTTCGGCTACTGGGGGTATAGCGATCTTAAAGACACCATTGGCCATCCTCGTCCTGTCTGGTATGCCCTCACGACGTACAATAAAGCGCTTATTGCTTCTCCAAGAAACCAGACTTTCTATAAGAATGAAATACCCATTGAATTGTTCTGTCAGAATGATATTGCGAAAATAAAAATTGTTTATCACGATAAAATAATTTACGAAGGCAAACCTAACAGCGATGGCTATATCTCTGACAATATATCATTTGCGGGAGACCCGTTGAAAGATCGTGAACTGGTTTTCGAGTGCTATGATAAAAACGATAACCTTATCAAAGTTGAAACAATTATTGTTCTTACCGGAAAAGATGAAATACAATGGCCTACTCTGGATATCAAGACCGGCATAAAAGATTTGAATGAAAGTGAAAATATAAAAATAGAATTATCCTTAAAAAACGGCGCGATCTTCACACTCGGCAATGAAGTGAGAGATGCGTTTTCGCATCACAAAGGTTGGGAGCCGGGACCACAAAGGAGTATAACCATTGATCCCGCGAAAAAAGAACAAACCGTTACAGATTCATACACCATTCCTCGGGAGAGCCTTATCCTAGCAATTTATGCCGGGGCGGATATACGGTACGGTAAGTTCAAGAAAACTATTTACAACCAGAAATTTATTTATCGCGGCACGTGGGCCGATCCTATCAGGGTGAAGTGATGTTCGAAAGACCTTCTACTTTTTAGTCCGTGGTGCTTTTAGCGCCGCGAGATCTCGATCCGATTTCAATTGAGACCCCGGCTGCCGCCGGCAGTCGGGCAAAGTCGGACGGGAATCCAAAATAGCCCACTACCGATTTGTATATTGGTTTTACAATTCACTTATTTTATTGAATATTGACCTCGCTCCCAAGCTCTGCTTGGGAGCGTTGATGATGGAAGCTCTGCTTCCATCATTCTTTACCAATCTGTCTGTACATTAACCAAGCCTTGTTCACCGTTATAATTTCGTGCACTGGTCCCGCAGTACGGGATCCCGCTCTTTTAATATTTTATTGATGCGGGAAATAACGCCAATCCCTGGCTTCATCGACATATCCACGCCGTACCGGGTTATTATGTATATACTCGACCTTCTTATGCATCATCTCATCGCTTGCAATCTCTTCCGGGTGACTTCCTTCCTGCCAGAGTTGATAATCACTTTTTGTTTTATGGCTTAATTTGTGATATCTCAACTTTTGAAGAATAACAGTATTATTACGCTCAGTAAAGTAATCAAGAATTGCGCGAGCGGTGTACGATTTGAATGCTCGGATCGCTTCACTCAAGCTATCACAACGGACTATAATATGAAGGTGATTCTCCATGAGAACATATGCATTGAGTGTTGCATTTTTTCTTTTTGAAGATAACGCAATGAATCTAGAACTATTTCTGCCACATCCGGATTAGCAAAGATTGGTAACCAAACCACTATGGTCATCGTGAGAAAATGTGAATAGTCTGAGTTGTATATTTTATGTCGACTACGCCCCATTAGTAGCTTCCTTTATTCGAAGCTGAGCTTCGACCCCTTCCCGTTCCCAACAAGATGTTGGGAACGAGGAGAATACTCCACAGATTTTAATAGCGAAACTCCCTCACAACTTGAGACCACCTCTCCGACCGCTCTCAGCGATCGGAAAGGTAATGATTGTGTCCAATCACTTCATCCTGATTTGAAGCAGAGCTTCTTCCACTTATGTTTCCAAACAGAATTTGGGAACGAGATAATTTGTTTCCTTTTCAGTTCAGGAGTGCAACTCCATCACAACTTGAGACCACCTCTCCGACCGCTCTCAGCGATCGGAGAGGTAATGATTTAAAAAACACGCGTTTGCGTGATTGCGGATTAAATATAGAATTATTAGAGTACAGCCGCGTTTAGATACCATATATCCCCCAACACAAGAAATTCTTATTAGAAACCAAGACATACAAGGTTCAAGTCTCTGAATTGACAGTTTGATAAAGTGCAAAGTCTATTTGACTATGTATAATGACAGACTCATACAGCGAATTAACCATTTGTGCAGAAGTATAGCTGTGCGCTATTCCTGAAATGATTAATGATGAAAAGGAAATTCCATCTGATAACGATGAGAAGGTTTTTTACACTTGTGAAAAGTAGATTGACATCGGCGAAAAGCAGTTTGACGTTGGCGGGAAGACATCTGACATCTGCGGGAAGTCATGCAACGGTGCCGAAAAGCAGTCTGACAATCGTGCGGAGTACTTTGACGAAAAAGAAATGTCAGGTGACGATGACGAAAAGACAGTTTACACTGCCGGGAAGCTGTCTGACGTTGTAGTAATTTCAAAAGCTGAACAAGAAAAGTACTTAGACAGTTGCGAAAAGTAGTTTGACATTGACGAAAAGCAGTTTGACACTGGCGAAAAGCAGTATGACATTAGCGAAAAGTAGTTTGACACTTGCGAAAAGTAGTTTGGCGGAAAAGAAATGCCGAATAAAGTAAGAAAAAAGCTATTTGTGTAATCATTGAAGATTTTTCTCTTTTCAGTTATTAAGATTCTACTGGTAAAAACACTCTTGAGATGAAAAGAAAATTCGTGAAGGGACACGGATTTCACTATCACCATCATCCCTATACAAACTTTTTCTGTGGAGGATATATGAACAAGAAACTTGAAAACAGACTCACCATGTACGAAGGAGTCTGGACGCTTTTCGGTAAAAACGCCGAAATCGTGAACTCCATACCGATGCTCAAGAGTTCGGTAGAGGAATTTGGTACAACTCTGGCAGCTATACATCTGAAGTCGTCGGAGGTAAACACTGCCACGACAGGCAAGGCAGCGATGAAGTATCAGGCGGAAGATGACATGATTACATTATTGTTGCCCGTCGCTGCAGGTTTGTTTGTGTATGCAAAAAAGCAAGGTAATGTGGAGTTAATGGAAAAAGCACGCATCACTGAAAATGTGTTGAGGAAGATACGAGATACGGACCTTGCGGGCAAAGCGGAGACTATCGCGACGCTTGCTGAAGCTAATGTGCAAAATCTCGTTTCTGCTGTAATAACACAGCAGATGATTACCGATCTGAAAGCCAAAGTTGGAGCATATCGTACAGCTCTTGGTGTGCGGGAACGAAGCGTCGCAGAACGTATGGGCGCTCGAACAACAATGGAAGATCACTTCTATAAAATGGATGATATATTGGAAGAAGAAATCGATCCTGCGATGGAACTCATACGCGCATCGAATACTCAATTTTACAATGAATATTTTGTTTTACGAGTAGTGAAGTATACCGGAATTCGGCACAGGCCGGAACCAGTACCTGCACCGGCGCCAGCGGCGCAGCCAACAGCAAAGTAAAAATCAACCCCCTATCGTCCCCCTCGTGAATGAGGGGGACAAATTTTTTCGCGGTTAGGCAGATTCGATACTACCTCTCCGACCGCTAAAAGCGATCGGAGAGGTTTGAAACAATTAATATGCGAATGGAGAAATTCTATGATACTTACAAAGCATTTTACTTTAGAGGAAATGATAGTTTCCGAATACGCAGCACGAAATGGAATTAAAAACACTCCCTCTGAAGCAGCAACACAAAACCTGACTTTATTATGCCGGAAGGTACTCGAACCATTACGGATGATTGTGCAAAAGCCAATTATTATTATGAGTGGATATAGATCAAAGAAGGTCAACGCGGCAATTGGTGGTTCTTCCACTTCCCAGCATATGAAGGGACAAGCAGCCGACTTTATTGTTATCGGGATGACAATTGAAGAAGTATTTAAAATCGTAGCTGGACAATTCCCATACGACCAGTTAATACAAGAATTTGGTCAGTGGGTCCATGTGAGTTATAAAGAGCCAATGCGTAACGAGAAGTTATTGGCAAAACGTGTCAATGGGAAAACGAAGTACGAGACGATTGCGTAAGAGGATGTTTTGAATATTGTTGCAAGCTAACGCTTGCATTATTCTCAGGCCTCCGGCTGTCATTCCCGAATGTTTCAATCGGGAATCTTGATAAGGGCTTAAATAAGATTCCCACTAACATGCAGTGGGAATGACATAGCCCTGTTTGTCATTCCCCAATGTTTCTATGGGGAATCTTGCTGAGGTCTTGAATAAGATTCCCACTAACATGCAGTGGGAATGACATAGCCCTTTTTGTCATTCCCCAATGTCTCTATGGGGAATCTTGATGAGGGCTTGAATAAGATTCCCGCTTATAAAAAGGAAAAAGCTTTTTTTACTCAATTTCTATTTAACAATAATGGTTACAGGCAACTTGTAATAATACGACAGAATATAAAAAGATATACTTTTATACTTAAGTATAGAATTGGGTTTATGATATAACACATTAGAAAAACGAACGAACAGATAGAAAAAAATATAGACTATAGACATAGTAAAACCAAGAAATATATCATTTGGATCGTTTGAATTGTTTTTGGAGTTCTGAATAGATTTTCTAACGTAAAATAAATCCAAACTCGCACGGCAGGGATGGCTCATGAAGCGGGTAATGAAAATATCAGTTGTAGTAAGAACTTAGAAGCCTTTGGCGAGTATAGCGCACACTCACCAGAGGTTTTTTGCTTTCAAGGATGAATGGTGGGAATAACTTGAATATTGGCTTTTCATCGGAATTCAATGACTCAACAAATAATGGAGGTGACAGATGGAACAAACTAAAGAACCTACATCCGTCCAGGATTCGAATGATGAAAAAAATCAGAAGGGATTAAAAAAGGCATGGAGTAAGCTCAAAAAGGGTCTCCACGATCTCTGGTCCTGTGTGCATCGCTTCTTGTTTATAGATTGGATGTACAATATAGAAGCAGAGCAGGCATACCGGAAACTCAAAAGCGAGTTCACTGTTCTCTCTTCCATTGTTCAGGACAGGTCGCAAAAGACGGCAGAAGATCATGACGCTCTGGAGGAAATAAAAACGCTTATTGCGGAAGCCGACTCATTGAAGCATTACACGGATCTGTGGCCGTTTATCAATAACATCAAACTTCAAATGACCCACCTTTTGGATACAAACGACCTCATATCCCGGTTACACATTGCGCAAAATAATCTTTACTTGCTGGATGCAAGTGATAAAAAGCAATGGGAGGATGTTCTGGCTCAATTCAAACAAGACAGCACTCCGTCGACCAACATCACGCCGAGCATCAATACTGCATATCTTCGCAGCACCCTGTATGCCTTAACTACCAAGCTACAAGAGGCACGGCGGTTGAATTATCTTACTATCGATATGAAACGAGCGCTCATCAAACGTATTCTTGTTATCACGATCCTGATTGGCGCTGTGTCCACCCTGTTTGCCTTCTATCTTGTTCATGATCCATTGGTAATCTATGCGGTCGCTTTTGGCATACTCGGCGGGTTTGTTAGTAAGATGTTATCTCTCGATAAATTGGAGTTCAAGCCTTCGGCCTTCTCGCTGGTGGCGCTCTATACTTACATCCAGCCCCTCTTCGGCGGCCTCGGAGCGCTAATCCTGTATATTATTCTTATATCGCCCATAGGCCCGCAGGTCTTTTTTAATAGTGAAACATTCTATCTCTCCAAAGCCGAAACAAAACAGTATGTAATTTCAAAATTGATGACCAGTGAAGTTGATTCTGTAATGTTCAAACGAATGGATTCATTACGGGTCGATTCAACTCAGACTTTGCGGAAATCTATTCCTTACAAGCAGCGGTATGCGCTGATTTCAGATACCAGCCAGATCTATAACTTCATTCCTCAATATCCTAAACCAAGTCTCTTCTTGCTATTGGCATTTCTTGCCGGATTCTCGGAGCGCTGGTTATTGGGAACCCTCGAGACGATAGTGGGGAAGAAACTACAGCAACAGGCTCAGGCTGAAAAAGGAACACCTAACGAACAAAAATAATAGAATGGATGCTCAGGGAAGTGTCGGGAGGGAACTCCCGACACCACTGGGAAATGACAGTGGGTGGACTTTTAATGATAAAATTCAACAAACATAAAGGAGGATAGTACCATGGCTCTTAACAAAACGACAATTATTCCAACCGACAACCTCGATCTTGCACGGCAGCAATTCAAAACAATTGTGTGCGGCAAAAAAGACTTAATTATAGTCGTACTTGGAAATGATGCAATATCTGATAAAGCAGCGGATTGTGCAGACACTCGCGCTTCTGTTATTATTGCCGGAATCGAACGCAAGGTGGTTTGGATTAAAGATCGATCCGCCCTAGCTGATGAAATAAAGAAACTCAAAGCAGGAACAGTAGATATTTCAAAGGAAGATTTAGCAACTATTGCGGCTTTTTCTGTTTCACTGGATGCCACTACGATGGATATTGTACGCGTTGACGACATAATTAATTTCCTTCGTATGGAATCTGCTTTTGAGGAGGCTGGAACAGCATGATTACCCGGATGATTCTCTCAAAAACATTTGTCCACTCCTTACTCGCATTCTTCTGTTTCGTGGCGACTGCATTAGGACAGGTTCTCTCCATTCAGGAGATTGACCGCCAGGGAGAGCGGATACAAATTGATTTTGCGAAGATAGCATACCCTATCGTGGACATCAACAGTACACTGAGCATAACGATCAATACGGATGCAGTAAGAAAGACGGCGGCGAGAAACAAAACGATAAAGCCGCCCGTTGATCCAAAACAGCTTGATGCAATTGCACAGATATTGAGAGAAGAAAGCAAAATCCTCGGTGTCATCGGACCCTGCACGGGAACATATGAGCAATGCCGAAACGATCTTAGAATGTTTTCCAAGGGCATGCTTAAATTATTAATGTTTATCCAAAGCCAAAAAACACTCGCGGCACAGGTTGACAGTGTCCTTGGACTTAGGAACATTCCATCCGGATCGGAATACAAAATGGTATTTGCACTTGTGCGGAATGAAGTCAGCAAAGCAGGCATGGAAATTAAAAATTCTGCAGACAACGACCACGTCTATTTTCGTTTAGGCGGCTGGATCCGTGATCAAAGCGGCAATCTTCGACCTATTCACATACCGCAGTTCGATACGTACGCCGATGGAAGTTTTTATGAAGTTCCGCGGTTCGTAACACCCACTCCGGAAGAACTACGCAAACAGTATTCCGATGCCGCTGATGCAGCAAACGAATACAATAAAAACGGAAGTACTGCTCTGGACGGACTTACCACCCGTTTAAACACATTGCGGGATACTATACAAACCAGTCTTCTTTCGTTGAATGGTGCTTTAAAAAATACGGTAGATCTTGCGCCGGACATTGAGATCGCAAAGCAAGATGTAAAACCCTTTCTGGATAAATTGAGCAAGCTTGTTAAGGAAGCGGACGACCTCGAAAAATTAGTGACGGCAATAATTCATTCATCGAATGCTCTCCAAGCAAGCATTGCATCAATCGAACCAATATTATCCCTTCTGCAAAAAATGCGTGAAGATGCAAAAGAACTCGTTGATCTTTTTGATCCAACTTTAAAAAAGCTGCAGAAACTAGTGCAAGCTGTAAAAAAATCTGAGCTCGACAGCCTGATTGCTATATCCTCAAAATACATTGCATCTTTTTCAGCAATTGCCGGTGATAATACCATGATCACCACGGTTCAGCAGTGGATACAGATGGATGTTCCAAAGCAAACTGAAGTGAACCTAGAATTTGGCGAACAGGTAAAACAATTATTGATCGAGGACATTCCTGAATCTACAGAAGTGGATTTGCGCTATACCGGACAGCGCTCTGCGGGAGATGAGGTTTATTTTAAAGCTTCTCTTGAGGATGGAGCAGAATCTAAAACAGGTTCTTCAAAATCGACCGAACTTGAAAGAATAACTCTCACAATGTTTCAAGTTGAGGCACACGCGAAACTTTCCGCCGGAGTTGTATTTCTTAGTCCGTTTGATAAATCTCAAGTGAGCTTAACAAAGCAGTTTCAGGCAGCGCCGTCTTATAATGTCATGGTTAAATGGGGATCACGAAGTTCCTATGCATACAATACATTCTGGAGCGTAGGATTTGGAGTAAATATCGCGGCGCCAGATTTTAATTTAGACAGCACTCCTGAAATAGGTCTGGGAGTAGTTGCTTCAACGGCGATAGATTATTTCCAGATTGGTGTAGGTCGAAACTTTGGAGTAGAGACGTGGTATTGGTTTTTCGGCTTACAACTTCCAGTGGGAACAATTGTAAATCCTAGTGTGTCTTTGCCGGAGAGCAAGTGAAAATAAATGAATGGCTTGTTCGGGGAATCCCTTTTCCCCACAAAGCCGGACAAAGAGAAGTTGATTAAACTTATGCAAATTGTCAAAGGCGCGGAAGATGGTAATATTAAGCAAAAGAATTTGATTGATAATATTTCTTCTCTTGCAGGCACGGTATTAACACTGGTTGGAAAACTTGCATAAAGAACCACTCTTCATGAGGAATTGACAATCTTTGTCGCTAAGGAGAAACGTTACGCGTTTCTTTATTATACGCTCCGACAGCGCGTTAGCCTCCCTATACCTCGGCGTTTTGTAGTACATCGGGGATTTATTATAAATAAGGCTCACTTCTAAATTGTAGCAAGCTAACGCTTGCTTCATACTCAGGCCTCCGGCGGCCTCCGGCTGTGTCAGGCGCTGTTATTTTTGATAAGACATGCTTTGTCTATTTCGATACAGTCGAAACGAGATCGCGACGTAGCCTAAAGGGATTGACAACATTACCGGATCGTTGTTGACTACTATTTCAAACTTGATTTTGTATGAAGAAAGGAAGATATTTGAGCCGAGCAAAGTGCTGAGTAAAGCTTGAGCCTTGTACTCCCCCCATTACTGCGAATGGCGTTCCAGGAATTTCGAAGATCTGGCAAGCCTTAGCACCTTACCGAATGTAAAAATATACTTCACCATTCTTATGGCTAAGAGTTAACCCTGGAATAACCCAGGCGTCACGCATTTCTCCACTTTTTAACTAAATATTCGGAGGGTACAATGAGAGCACTCATGTCATTGACATTGGTTGTGATGCTTGCCATTGGAATCACCGGTTGTACGAAGAAAGCTGATGATGGAAAGATTCCAATAACAACAGCATCTAATGAAGCAAAAAAGGAATTCATGGAAGGACGAGACCTTGCAGAGAAAGCTCTTCTCGCAAATTCAATCCAGCACTTCGATAAAGCTATCGCACTCGATTCGGGATTTGCTTTGGCATATCTGAATCGTGCAATTGCCTCGTTAATACCAAAAGATTTCCATTTCTATTTAATGAAAGCAGTTGCATTGAAAGAGCAATGCACAGAAGGAGAACGCCTCCTGATTCTTTCTACCGAAGCAGGCCGCAGTGCAAACACAGTCAAGCAAAAAGAGTACTTGGATAAACTCATCACACTCTATCCAAACGACGAACGTGTACATTTGCGCCTCGGTTTGTACTACCAGGGCCAGCAAGAGTACAGGCCGGCAATCGAGCATTTTAAAAAAGCGATCGAGATTGAGCCGAAATCTTCGCCAGCATATAATTATCTCGGGTATGCATACCGTCAAATCGAAAACTATTCGGAGGCCGAGAATGCTTTTAAGAAATATATTGAACTCATTCCCAATGAACCGAATCCTTACGACTCGTACGCCGAGCTGTTGTTGAAGATGGGACGATTTGATGAATCCATTGCAAATTATCAAAAAGCACTGAAGGTGGACCAAACCTTTTTTAATGCCCGTATCGGTATTGCAGCGAATTATATGTATAAAGGGGAATATGAGAACGGATCCGCGGAATTGAAGAAGCTTTCTGATATGGCACACAACGACGGTGAACGGGGACAAATGCTTTTCTCACAAACGGTATTGTATGTTGATGCAGGCAAGATGGATATGGCACTGCTGGAATTGAAAAAACTGAATATGCTGGATGAAAAGGCAAATGATGTTACCGGTCTGGCTGATGATTTCGGTATTAAGGGTGCCATTCTTCTGGATATGGGCAAGTATAACGATGCACTTACTGCATACGAAAAATCGGAACAGTTGATTGCTTCATCCGATCTCTCTCAGAAACTCAAAGAAAATGCCCAACTTACTCTTCATTTCAATCGTGCAGCAGTAGCGCTGGAAATAAAAGACTTGAAGAAAGCAAAAGCAGAGACAGAGGAAGTTCGTAAAACTGCGGAAGCAAACAAGAATTTAAATCAATTAATGCGGGGACATCAACTTACCGGGAGTATTGCATTCGCTGAAAAGGAGTACGAGAAGGCTGTTTCAGAATTATTGCAGACGAACCAGCAAAACCCTCGTAACTTATACCGGCTTGCACTTGCCTATCAAGCGATGGGGGATAAAGTGAAGGCGAAAGAATTCTGCAAGAAAGCAGCAAAGTTCAATAGTATGCCTGGGTTGGAATATGCCTTTATCCGCATGAAGGCAGAGAAATTATTATCGACGATGTAAACCACTAAGACAACGAACTACTTTTCCGGGCGGCGGAGAATCTTATCCACCGCCCAATTTTATAACCAATAGTGAGTTATTTTTATGATTACGATTGATGGAAAATTGGCATTATGAATTACTATTCATTAGGATTTGATAATCTTTTGAATACTTTCTTTCTAACCCCCATGCGCTGTCTCCCCGACAACGCATGAGCCTCCCTAAGCGCCTGGCATTTGGTAGTGTGTCAGGCGCTGTTTTTTTTGATAAGACACTCGCTTTGCGCTTGACATTCTCAGACCTCCGGCTGGCTTATTGACAATGATTTTAAACAGAGCTACAATATCACAGTAGTTGCCATTACGTGGAGGTACTAGGCAGCAACATGACTATACCACGATCACCAAAGATTTAAAATAAATTCCTGCAATTTTCTTGCGGCTGAAGCATGCAATTTCTCATTCATCGAATACGCTAAAGGATAAAAAGAGCTTATTTTGTATAGCGAGAATGGACTAATAGGAATTATTAGATAAAAGATATAGGGATAACCACAAACAGCACTTTTCCAAGGGACTGCGGAGGACGCAGTCTATAATACAAAATACGCATATTAGGCTGAATGATGCAGTTTAACCAGCAGAAATGAACAATTATGCTGCGTCGCGCAGTCTAATCATAGTTAGCTGGCGTTTGAATTGAGTTATGTTTTCAAGAGGCAGATTGACCCCGTTTTTTGTATATTAAAGCCAATCCATGAACAAGACCATTCATATAAAAGAGAAATTAGCAGAATCTTTTCGTCGGTACGGCGTAGAAGGTGAAGCTGCTTTCCATTCAATAGCACTCCAGTATTATAGGAAATACTCAAAAGTACTTCAAAATATCCCAGAGCCCATTGTTTACAAGTGGTCACGTTCCTATTCAAATCTCGAAACTGATCTGAATATTAAAACATTTCTTAATGATCTGGTTTTACAAGACCCAATGGGTGAAAAGCTTTCTGATTTATATCAATTTTTCATTGGCAGAAAATTCAGGGAAGGTTCTGGAAAATTTTTTACTCCCAAAGTGGTCGCATCTGCAATGGCAAAAATGCTTCCTTCAATTGAAAACCCTACTATTATGGATCCGACCTGTGGAGGCGGAACGTTCCTTGCGGAAGCATCATATCTTTGGCGCCAAGATAAATGTACTCTAGTAGCTAATGATATTGAATATTCTCTTATAGAATTGTCGATGCTTGTTCTTGGATTATCTACTCCAAAGAAACATCGTAAATATTTTAGTTCTATCAACATTTTTGATCCATCCAAGGAGATCACTTCTTGGTATGGTCAAGTAGACTTCATTCTTGCAAATCCACCATTTTCTTTACAAATCGATAATGAACAATTTGACAGTGAACTTTTTCTTGCAGGCTATCGAAATAGTGATGCTCTATTTATTGATACTGCTTTAAAACTTTTAAAACCCGGTGGAAGACTTATTTCTCTTTTACCTCATTCAGTGATAGCCAACAAAGATTTTTCTAGTTTAAGAAATATCGTAGAAAAAAGGTGGAACCCGCTTGGCATTATAAGCCTCCCTGAAGGAGTGTTTCACTTAGCCGCTGGGACTACAACTAGAGCGGACATTGTTGTTCTTCAGAAAAGAGGTTCCCCATCAAAGAATGGTCATAAAATGTTTTTTGCTTCTACGCCTTCCGTCGGTATTAAACTAAACCGAAATGCCTTACAACCAGATACCAACGATTTAGAAACTCTTCTCGATGAGAAGGAAGTTCAAAAGGTTCTTAATATCTAAATGAAAAATAATGGAAAATACTTTTTCTCAGTTGTAAATAAAGATGAGTTTATCTCATCGGTGTGGGATCCTTATGTTTACAAACGAAATGGGAACAGTTATATCCTGTCTGATTTTGCAACACTGAGCAAACCAACAAGCAGAAAAATCTCTTTAACTGAAACGCCTTATCAACCAATTGAATATCGAGATATTCCAGAAGGTGACTACCTCAGCTTTTCCTTGCGAGAACAAAAGCACATGCCAAAATCTTCTTTCCCGATAGTTGGAGAGAATGAACTACTGTTTGGCACAATGCGGGCTTATCTAGCGAATATTATTATTACTCCATTATCAAGCTGGGTTCAAAAGGAATCTCCGATATATTTTCCGATAAAATCAGAATTCTTACTTGTTTCTCCCCATGATAAACTTTCTTATTTCTGGCTTGCCTTTCTTCGTTCGCATGTCTTTCTAGATAGTTTACCACTCGGAAGCGGTGGTACTAGACCCCGTCTTCATCTCGATTCGTTGGGGCAGACCCCCGTTCTTGTTCCGCCTCTTCATGATAGGTTAATAATTCATAATCAATTGAAGGAACTTGCAATGAATGAATGGCAAAATTACTGCAAAGTATTCTTCGCTATCAATTCACTAAATCAGAAATGACATAATGCCAAATATTACCGCCGATGCCCTTTCCTCTCTTAGAAATGAATTTGATCCTCTAATTGGTCTTAAAGTCGACTGGCTTTCTCTCCCCGAAGATGCTCTTCCTGGTTTTGAACCCAGCCAAATTGCTGTCATTGTTAATACAATTTTAGATGCTGCATTACCACAAATCTCGTTGCTTGCTACTACTACTGAAAATAAAACGAAGCTTTTGCAAATCGGTTTAACAAAATCTCCTAATCAAATTGGCGAACGTGAAGAATATCCAGATTACATTCACAAATCTGGATATAGAGTTGAACTTAAAGGTCTCTTTGTAGATAACGAAGCTATAAAATTTAAAAGACCACCAACAAGAAGAGAACCATCTGCGCGACTTAAAGAAAATGTTACCGTAAAAGAAGTGGATCAGACAAAAGATGTTCTTATGCTTCTTGCCGTTCAGCTTCAGGAGTTCTCTGGAATTTGTCATCCTGTAATAATAGATATTGGCTTATTTCCAGTAATGAAATGTATCCAAGCACGCGATAAAAGACTGAAGGATGCCGGGGGAAAATGGTTTAACGGTATTCCCAAAGTCGTCAAAAAGGATCGTATGAAAAAATATCGTGCCGGCAAAAAGTTGACAAATGCTGACTACGAAAAAGATACCAACTTTGGTAAATTAAAAAGAATACCCTATAAACCTCTTCAAGCCTTTATGCGCAAACATGGTGCATTAGGTGACGACAATGAGTAGAAAGAAATAGCAGCAAACGCCAGCTAACCAGCGGCTCAAGCTGACCGAATGAACGTGGTACGTTAAGCATGGCTTGCATAGGTTTCGGTTCTTAATAATAAACTTTTCAGCATGAACTTGTTTCGTTTGGTACATTTTGTGAGTTATCAGTGCGGCAGCTTAGACGCCATCCATTAGGTTGCGCACAAAGAGTCTCTAAATCAATCATTTAAGAAAGGTCATCCCAATGTCAGATTCCACCGATAGCAATTTGATGTCAAAGGAAACGTTTGCCCTACTTCAAGACATCTTTATTTTATTGGCTCTTCAAGCAGGAATGAATGTTGAGTCTGTCCGACAACATTTGAGAGTTGATAAAAAGCGGATAAACAAGATATCGACCAAAATAAATCTGAAACGCAAGATTTCTTAGCTCTTTAGAAATTTGCGATTTCATCAATAATAGGAGGTAATATGAGTAGCGACCAGATACTCCAAGATGTTCAAAATCAACTTACCATTTTGTCTCGATTAATAGCATATCAAACAGTATCAAAAATGACTCTTTCTGAGGGTGCTCCCTTACTGCGTAGACTTGGATTCAGTAATTCTGAAATAGCTGCAATCTATGAGACCACTTCAAATACCGTGGCCGTCCGAATTGCGGAGTCCAAGAAGCATCCGAAAATCAAGGAGTAGGCAGTGGTAAACAAATCCTTACGCAGGGAGCTTCTTTCCCGCCTCAAGGTCACTCAACAGGCTTTGAGTTTTCGTGCCAAGAAGATCAAAGACAAATTTGGTCCAATGACTACAGAGGAAGCCGTATATGTGATTGCACATAAAGAGGGCTTGGACCTTTCACGCTATCTCAAACTCGATCAGCTCGATCGCGTAAGGGCGCTTGTCCCCAAGGATATGCCTGCACCTCGTCAGGTTTCTCCAAAGAGGCAGCCCGGATCGGTAAAAGCCAAATACGCGTTTCCTTTAGTACCACTTAGCACTATTTCACGCGCAATGGCCATAGGTCAAGAAACCTATCCGCAGGTTGTTGTTCTAGAGACATCTATCAGAACGCTAATAGAATCTATACTGAAGAAGATAAATGTAAATTGGTGGCCTGATCTCATAGATCCGGATGTAGTCAAGAGCGTAAATCGTATAAAGAAGAAGGAAGCGAACTATCCATACCGAGAACGTCGTGGAAAGAAAGATATTCTTTACTGTAATTTCGCGGATTTAAAAACTATAATTGATTACCAGTATCCTCATTTCAAGTTCATCATTGTTGATCAAGCTTGGTTTGATGCGAAAATGAATGAAATCTATATGGCACGCAATAACCTAGCCCATAGCGTTCTTCTCTCAAAAGATGATATTTCTCGAATTGCTCTCTTCTATCGTGATTGGAGTCGTTTGTTGAAAACAGCTGGCCTAAGTTAAGTGTGCGCAACCTAACCAGGCACTCAAGCTGACGGTTGTCAGCTGAGTACGTTAAGTCCCGAAAAAAAGCTGCGGGATACAAAAATCACACATGGCGCGTAGAGGTTTCGGTTCTTAATAGTAATCACTCGAGCTTGAACTTGGTTCGTTTAGTACATTTTGAAAGTTATCAGTGAGGCAGTGACGCTTCACGCCATGCTCCACTTAGCCGCCATCCGTTAGGCAACATTGAAAATAATAGAGGAGGTAAAATATGTGTTTGACCACTTCTGAATTAGTTCAAATTGGTTCTCTGATTGTACTCGCTTTCTATACGGTTGTTACGTACAAGTTACTTACTTCCCAAAATAGGCAAAGCTTTGAAAATCAATTTTTTCAACTTCTGAACCTTCATCATGGAATAGTAAACGCTATAGAGAGATATGTAGGCAATTTGCCTGTTCATGGAAGAAGAAATTTTGAAGTATTCAATAGTGAATTTCTTGCTTCATTTCAAAAGGAGTACGCGAAAAATCATTTAGCAGAACAAGGTGCAATTATTAGCGCGGCTTACCGAACCTTCTTTCCAACTCGTCAGCCAGAAATCGGGCATTATTTCCGCAATCTTTATCATATAATTAAGTTCATTGATGATTCTAAATCGAAGAAAAAGGAATATTTCGTGCATCTTGTCCGAGCCCAACTTTCTAGCCAAGAGTTGCTTCTGCTTTTCTATAACTGTTTAGGGCCTTATGGGATTGAAAAGTTTAAGCCACTTGTTGAAAGATATTCTTTACTCGAAAATATGCCTGAGGATGAGATCATCAGTAAGAAACTAAATTTACCATTAGATCATAAAACCTTATATGATCCACATGCATTTCAGAAATAATTTTTCACAACGGCGCCTAACCAGGCACTACCACCCAACAAGACGGCGGGTAAATGGAAAACAATGAAAAATAAATATTATTTGATATTCCTCATCCTCCTGTGCGGGTCTTTTACAGAACAAAGCACTGCGCAGGAGTTTAATTATCAGCCTAAAACGAAAAAGGGATTTTTAGTACAACACAAATACTATTCGCTTTCATATGTACATAAGTATAAAGATGCTGAATGGGTTGCGTACAGGTTAACAAATACGATGATCGTTGGTCCGGCAGAACGAAAGGATAATTTTTGTTATGATTCGCTTGTACCCGGAGGAACCGCAGGAAAGGACGATTATCCTGGGAAGGATTACGACCGAGGGCATTTATGTCCGGCAGAAGATATGAGTTTTTCGCAGGAAGCGACCGATTCAACTTTCTATATGAGCAATATGACGCCGCAGATGGGTAGCTTCAATAGAGGCATCTGGAAGAAGCTCGAAATGAAAGTGCGAGAATGGGCAAAAAAATATAAAGAGCTCTATGTCGTAAGCGGGGCTGTTTTAAAGAACGGTTTGCAGAGAATTGGCCCGAAGAAGGATATCAGTGTACCGATGCAATTTTATAAAGTCGTTCTTGTGAATACAAAAACCGACAAGAAGATGATCGCTTTTCTTTTCCCTCATAAAAAATCAGATGCCGCACTTGCAACGTTTGCTGTGCCAGCAGATAGCGTCGAAAAGATTACAGGGATTGATTTCTTCCCTGCTCTACCAAATAAATTGGAAAAAGAATTAGAACGCAAAGTTGTGCTTGATGGATGGGATGGGGTGCAATGAGTTAAGAGTTAAGAATGAAGAGCGAATGATCTATAGGAGAGGAAATCCCGCCCGACTTCGTCGCGGTCTCGTCCCGACAATGTCGGGACGGATTATGCGGGATTACATTATTAAGCCGCTGGCTGTTAGGCAGCTTCGCAAAACCAAAGAATAGACGATACCATGAGACAAATAATTGAATTTCTCGTCAGGGTTGCCCTTTTAGCGTTTATCTGCCTTGTCTTCTGGTGGACGCCAGATGTACCACTGTCAAATGCCATGAATCTTACCGTCATTATGGGAGGGGTATTGTTTACATTCCCCCTTGTTTGGCTCGGCAGGAAGATACTAGACCGACACCGAACAATGGGCCGCGCCATCTGGACGACGACGTTTGTACATGTTGGTCTGGGTTTTACGTTTGGTGTTCCTATAGTTCGAGCAGTAACCACGCATCAAGATTGGTCTGGTTGGGTACTCCCAGTACCATCTGGAATCGGCTTGGCGCTGGTCATTATTACTGGGGTGGCTTCTTTGCTGGTAGTGGTAAACCTTGCTTTGAAAGGATTCGGTGCCCCCTTTTTCATACAGCTCAGTCGGAAATTGGCGGTAGATTGGTTGTATGCTTGGACTCGTAATCCTATGGTGCTTGCAGGTCTGGCCTGGTTCCTATCATTGGGAATCTGGTTTCAGTCAGTGCTGTTTGTGCTCTGGGTTCTCATCCTGTTTGCACCAGCATTGCTTTTCTTCGTGAAAGTGTATGAAGAGCGAGAATTGGAGATTCGATTTGGGGCATCCTACATGGAGTACAAATCCAGGACGCCTATGTTGTTCCCAAGAAGACCAATAAGTTGAATGATTCGCCGCCTAACGAGGAGCTCCCGCTCAAAAGACGGCGGGCAGGCAAACAACGCGGAAAAAAGCCGGTTGGTTAGCGGCAATTAAGAAATACGTTGAGAACCAAAGGAATAAAACATGAATAATAAAATTAAAGTCGAATTAGGAGACATTCAAAAAACTCTTTTTATGCCGGTATGGGCAAGAGCAGTCGAAGCTAAAAAGAATAAACCAATATTGATTGATAAAGCAGCAGTAAAAATTATTGACCTTGTTGATTATGATTTATCGCAGATGTCGAAAAATATATCTGAAATTAGTCAGATTGCATGGATCGCACGTTGCAAAAGATTTGATTCCGTAATAGAAAACTTTATCACCAATCATCCCAACGGAACAATTGTAAATATTGGTTGTGGATTAGACACTACTTATGAAAGACTTAATAATAAGTCGATTCTTTGGTATGACTTAGACCTTCCAGATGTGATAGATTTAAGAAAGAAATTCATGAGTGAGAACGGAAACAGAGACTTTATTTCATGTTCTTTTCTTGACACAAAATGGTTTAATAAGATTGTTAGCCCTGATAAGGTTCTGTTTATAGCAACCGGAGTATTCGTTTATTTTGAAGAAGGAGAAATAAAGAATTTCATTGTTAAGCTCGCCGACAAATTTGATAATTCCGAATTGTTTTTTGATGTAACATCCCCCAAAGGAGTTAATATAGCAAACCAAATAATTCATAAATCTGGATTAGATTCCAAATCATTCTTTAAATGGGGTCTAAAGAATAAGTCAATCATAACTTCATGGGATAATAGGATTAGGATATTAAATACGTTTTACACCTTCAAGATAAGTGGGCTTCGATTGAGTTTTAGAAATAAAATCTTGGGCTTGATTTCAGATTCTCTTGACGTGCAGTATATGCTACATTTGTCGATATCAAAAACATAAAATGCCGCCTAATCAGGCGCTCCCCGCTATGCTTTTTGGCGGGCTCCGCAATCTTTATCTCTTCCTCAGTCAACCCGTACAACTCATACACCGCTTCGTCAATTTGGCGATCTAAGGTTGTATTAGGAATCTTGTTACCTCCTCATGTTCATAGAAAATTTGATGCTATAGAAATAATATCCATAACATCATCGTTTTTTCTCTGCTTTTTTAAATTTCTTTGTTCCTTTTTGTTTCTTTATTCCTTTTGGTTTCTTTGTTCTTTTCAGTTTCTCTGTCCCTTTTAGTTCGGCAGTGTCAAACTCAGGATACAATTTCGGAAAACAATCGGGGCATACACCATGTGTGAACTTTGCATCTGTGTGCTTCTGAATATAACCCTCAACTTGCTGCCAGTATCCTTTATCGTCTCGTATCTTCTTGCATACCGAACATATCGGGAGCAAACCACTTAATGTCTTGACTTGAGCGATTGCCTCTTGAAGTCTGTGAAAAAGTTTTTGTTTATCTTCTTCCAACCACTTTCGATTCGTGATGTCGCGTGAGACACCCATCACAGCAGAAACATGGCCGGTATCATCTCGAAGCGGCACCAACCACGTGCTGAGCCAGATCACTTGATCTTTATGTGCAGCTTTGCTTTCATCATAGTGGGGTTTTCCTGTTTCAAAAACATTTTGCAAAGATCGTTGCTGCTTGTATGATATTTCTGGCGGGAACAATGAGACCCTTGTTTTTCCAATAATCTCTTCCGGTCGTTGGTGGAATAGTTCAGCAGCGGATGTATTTACGTATTCCACGAGATCATCACGGTTGACAATAAAGATCATATCATGTGCTGCTTCGGACAATGTTCGATACCGTTCTTCACTCACGCGCAATGCTTCTTCTGCCCGTTTACGCTTTGTGATGTCGCGTGCTATGACTTGAACTGCGTTTATTCCATTGAACGTAATTGGAGCGGACACCACTTCCACATCGACGACTGTTCCATCCACACACAAGAATTTTTCCTCTGTCATAGGTTGTGCTTTACCGTATTCCATTGCTCCAATAATCCGCTTATGCACAAATTCCTTAAAATCCGGGTGAACAACATCGAGGACTGGTTTGCCAATCAGTTCCGATCTGTCGTGCGCGCGTAACAACTTGACTGCGGCGGGGTTAACGTATACGATCCTTCCGTTGGCATGCACAGCAACAGTATCCGGGGAAAACTCGATGAGACACCGATACCGTTCTTCGCTCTCACGCAGTGCTTCTTCTGTTTGATGATGCTCCCTGCGCACTCGTGCCTCTTCAATTTCGCGTTCTACTACCGGCACCAAGTGGATGAGTTTGTCTTTCATGATGTAGTCATTCGCACCGGATTTTAAAAGTTCCACTGCAGTTTCTTCGCCGATTTTATCAGAAACGACAATAAAGGGAATATCCAGGGCAGATTCTTGTAACAGTGCGAGGGCAACAGACGCATTAAACCGCGGCAATTTATAATCGGCAATGATAATGTCCCAAGCGAGGATTTTTAAAGCCGCTTTCATCTCATCGATAGTCTCGATTCGTTCGTGATATACTGTATAGTGCGCTTTTTTTAACTGTCGCAATACGAGATCAGCATCGTTTTCGGAGTCTTCGATCATGAGAACATGCAACGTGTCCATAACATCCTCTTTCATTTTTCTTTTTTCCGCCGTTTAAAGATGTGCTATTCTATTTCTTCCATTGCGCTGGGCATCATACAGTGCCTCTTTGACAGCAATCAACAATTCCTTTTCCGAGACAGCGTTCTTCGGCAATGCCGCTATACCAATGCTGACCGTTGTGCGAATTCCCTGTTGAGTAAATTCTTTCTCCTCAATCGTCTTGCGCAATTCTTCAGCGAATGCTATACCTGCTTCCAGTGAAGCATTCTCGCGAAGAACGATAATTTCGTCAAATCCATAACGACTGGCAGCATCCATAGGACGTACGCGAGCTTTGACAAGACTCGCAATTTCTTTCAGCACTTTTTTCGACGCTTCATAGCCGTACGTTCCGCCAATTTGTTTGTAGTTATCAATATCCAAAATGAAGAGAGAGATACTCTCATGGCTTTCTTCGGCGCGGGAGATACTGGCATTGAGCCGTTCAAGAAAAGGCGCGTACTTTTCTAATTCCGTTTCATGGTCAATTTTATCTAAACGCAGATTCTTTTCATAGAGATAGGATTTATTCAAGGCAATGCTTGTGAGATCGGCAAAGCTCTGGAGTGTCCGCAAATCGTGCTCGGTAAAGGTATCCGGTTCACGCGCATCGGCATAGAGATAACCAAGTGTCCGAAGTTCTGCTGAGATCTGTAAACACACAGCAGAACGAAATGAGTGTTCCAACTGCACTTCAGCCGCGAGCTGTGATTCTCGTTCTCCATCTGCAATGAGTATTGGCTTTCCCGTGGATAGCATTTTGGCAATCGCACCGGTACCGAGCGAGCGCCGGAATTCTTTTACATAGCGGTGAGATAAATTATGATTTGTGAATACTTGCAAGTACTCCGTTGCAGGATCGATGATAATCACTGCACAGGTTTGACAGCCGAAGATACGCACGATTCGATCGACAATGAGCGAAAGCACGCGCTCCGGTTCGTGTGTAGATTTGAGAATACTCAGAACTTCAGAGAAAAAGTGCAGGCATTCTTCAGGTTTCAAGTGAGACATACGCCACCTCCTTGCTGGATGTGATTGAGAAACACTTGAGAAAAAATATCGATGAAAAATATTTATACTATGATGATAATGTATTTATCTCTTCTGTTGTCCTACCTTTTTCCTCATACTTTTTCATTTTTCTCTCGATCTTTTACCCTGTTTCATCAATGCTTCAATTTCTTCTACCGTTCGCGGCGCGGTCTTCGAAAGTACTGTACATCCATTCTCGGTTACCAGGAGGTCATCTTCAATTCGGATTCCGATACCCCAGTACTTTTTGTCACAGTTACTACTGTCAGGAATATATAATCCGGGCTCCATTGTTAAGACCATTCCTGGTATCAACTTTGTTGTCGAACCAACATCATGGACATCCAATCCTATAAAGTGGCTGATCCCATGCGGGCAATATTTTTTTGCTTCGCTTTTATCTTGAATAATGCCCAGTTTCACCAACCCTTCACCGAGAACTTCCATTGCCTTTGTTCCCGACACATTCATCGGTACATCTGATCTGACTTCTTTGATCGCTGAATTCTGTGCACGTAAAACAAGCTCGTAGATTTCCCTTTGTGCTGAAGAATATGTTCCATTCACCGGAATCGTGCGCGTTACATCAGCTGAGTAGCCATGGTATTCCCCGCCAATATCCATCACGACGAGCTCTCCGCCGCTCATTCGCCTGCGGTTTGCATCGTAATGAATGCTCAACGTGTTAGGTCCAGAACCGACGATGGAGGGAAAACCGTAGAATTCACAGCCGCTCCGCGTGCAGCAATATTCGATGACTGCTTGAAGTTCGTATTCGTACATCCCCGGTTCACAACTTTTTATTGCTTCAATACATCCAAACACGGTAGCATCGATTGCCTTCTGTATGAATACCAATTCTGCTGGAGATTTCACGGAGCGCAAATCATTCACTAACAATCCAGAACCTTTTATTGTAAGATTCGGATATTTTTCTTCCAACTTTTTTCTCACTTCACGTACTGCCACAAATTTTGTACTTGAAATAGGGTCGAAAAGAATATCAGGCAAGGAAGGTGTGTAATAGAGAATATTTTTCGATTGAAGAATTTGCGGTAAGAGTTCTTTCAACTTTTCGGTTGTGAGCACAACACTCTTGTTCTCTTGAGCGCCGAAACCAAGTACGTGTTTCGCTCCTTCCAAACCAAGATTGTCGCCGCTCCAGCTTTTCATGTGTTCTCCGACAAAGAAGATTTCCTTCGCGATCGTAGCACTGTCTATTCGTATTCCGTTTGGTGCAAGTATCAGTGTGCTGTTCGTTTCATTGCAGCCTGTGAGATACAAAAAATTATCATTCTGCCGAAATTTGTAATCCACATCTCCATTCCGATTGTCGGAATCATTTGCATGAAAAACAGCAACAGAGCCAGAATCCATCATTGCAGTAACTGCTGCCCGGCGCTGTTGATACTCTTGCGGTTTGAAGCCGTCCGTGTCGTCCATGCCATACTGTGCAAAGGGCGGGGTACGAGAAGTTTGACTTGAAGCGAATGGAACATCTAGAAGAAAGAGAAGAACGAAGAAAGAAACCTGTTTCATACTATCTCACCATCTCAAGTAACTATGGAATCTATAATACCTTGGCGTCAACGAGAACAACAATGCTCGTTGACGCTGAAAGGTCAAGTTACTTAAATTATTTTACCAAAGCAGATTTTACTGTTGTACTGACCGACATTGTTGAAGCGCCTGTTTGTGATCCGGTCGCGGTTGTCGTCATTTCAGTTTCATTGGATTGTTCTGAGAGAACAAAGACACCCTCTGCAGGTGCAATATATGCCGTACCAATAATTTTCACCGTTCCATCGATTGTTACATCAGTTCCTCGCTGTGCGCCGCTCCCTTCGATCGTGCTTGTTCCTGTGATAGCGATCTTCCAGCAATTCAAATCATTTTTCTTTTCTGCAGCTATAATCTTAAAATCAAGATTCTGTTTCGTCACCATTTTCATCCCGCCGCGGGAAACTGTATCAGGAATATCTTTCTTCCATGAATCATTCACATCTAATTCTTTCTCCGGAAGTTCAAACAGTATTTGTTTAAATAAGTCCTTCGGAGCTAAACTCGCCATCATTTGTAGACGGGATGGAGGAATAGTATCGATAGGCTCAACCGATAGTGTTTTGCCTTTGTCTGTCGCGACAACCTTTACTCGTTTGCCAACATATTCCTGCATCACTATTGTGCTGTCGTTAAACCCCATCATCGGCATATTTAATCTGATGTTAAATTTCTCAAATTTTATCGTCAACGTCATCACACAGGCATTCACACTAACAAGCGAGATTGAATAATCGAAATCGGCACCGGAGGTCATGGTAAATTCCTGCCCCATCGCCTGACCGGATGTCTTACTTTCAACAACTGTAGAATATTTATATGCTTTCCCCTTTTCAAAATTGTAGCGAAGCTTTTGTCCTGCAGTACTGGTCTGACAAAGCAAAAAAACGAGAAGTGCAGCAAGACCAGCAAGAATTCTTCCTAAACGCATAAAAATCCTCCTTTTTGAATAATGACAACAATCATCGACAAAACATTCATATATGAACACACGCAGTGAAACTGTCAACCGAATATCAATTCATGGAAGCATGGTAGGAATATTTTAAACCGCCTGCAAGTACGGAGACAAGAATGAAATGTTTCCAATTGTCTCTTTTTCTTCTTACTTTTATGCCATAAAAATTATGGAAGGTTGAATTATGCTTTCTCAATACGGCGGTGGAACAGATCAGCAGTATTTCACTCTACAGCACATGATCGAGGAAAGCTGCCAGAAAAACTCATCGAATATAGCACTTTCCTATACCGATGAAGAACCAATAAGATATTCTGACCTGAAACGGCAGATTGATCATCTCTCCGGTTTTTTGAGAAACCAAGGCGTCACGCAAGGTGACCGTGTAGCAATCCTGGGCGAGAATAGTCCACAATGGGGCATTGCATATTTCGCTATTACAACAATGGGCGCTGTTGTCGTACCGATTTTACCTGATTTTAATACTTCCGAGATTCATCATATACTAGGCCACTCCGGCAGCAAAGTCATTTTCATATCCGAACGTTATTTTTATAAGATTGAAGATTTGGATTTTACTGAATTCAACAGTGTTATTTTATTGAACGACTTTTCCATTATAAATCCGGAAATGTCGAAGGCAACGCTGCGTCAATTGATATCAGATGGAAGCAAAGAGTTACGCAAAATTAAGAACCTTGTTTTAGGTTTGGCGGGATTCATTCAGAAAGAGATCAAAGAAGACGACATCGCATCTATTATATATACATCGGGAACCACCGGAAATTCAAAGGGCGTTATGCTCACCCATAAGAACATTGTCTGGAATGCATTTGCGGCATCGAAGATACCCGATTTCACAGCGGATGACCGTATGCTCTCTGTTCTTCCGCTGGCTCATGTCTACGAATGTACACTTGGTTTAGTACTTCCTATCATGTGCGGCTCATCGGTGTATTATATAAAGAAACCTCCCACAGCCGCTGTTTTACTTCCAGCATTGGAGATGGTAAAACCAACAGCAATGTTAACTGTCCCTTTGATTATTGAAAAAATGTACAAGACACGCATTGTACCTGAAATCAAAAGACGACTTTTGGTCCGGCTCGTCTATAAATTTCCAGTGGTCCGCAAACATATCCACAAAATTGCCGGCAATAAATTAAAGGAGACATTTGGCGGTGCGATGAGATTTTTTGGAGTCGGTGGTGCGGCTCTCGCTCCAGAAGTGGAACGTTTCCTGCGCGACGCAGAATTTCCTTATGCTATTGGTTATGGATTGACAGAAACATCACCGCTTATCGCAGGGGCAAATGCGGAAAATACACGTTACAGATCCACGGGTCCTATAGTTCCCGGGCTTGAAGTGCGTATCGAAAATCAGGATTCAAAAACCGGTATCGGAGAAATTGCCGTGCGTGGGCCGAGTATTATGAAAGGATACTATCGTGATCCAGGTTTGACAGCAGAAGTGGTATCACCTGATGGTTGGTTCCATACAGGCGATCTCGGAAGTTTCGATAAGAATGGTTTTCTCTATATCAACGGTCGGTTAAAAAATATCATTCTCGGACCAAGCGGCGAGAATATTTATCCCGAAGTCATTGAATCTGTCATCAACAGATTAGATATTATACTCGAGTCTCTTGTGTATCAAGATGAAGGGCAGCTCGTGGCACGCGTGTATCTTGATTATGAAAAACTCGATGTTGAATTCTCTGATATAGGGTTAACGGAATCACAAGCGCGCGAGCGTATTAAACAACTCTGTGAAGATATTAAAAAACAGGTGAACGAACAAGTTTCTTCGTTTTCACGTCTCGCCCGTGTTATCGAACAAACAGCACCGTTTGAAAAGACACCAACTCAAAAAATTAAGCGATATCTCTATGCCACTTGAGCAAAACCCTATCTGGCATCTTCCTCACCATAGACCATAGTGTATTTCATCATTAATGAAGAAGAACGATTACTGGTTCAGTTAAAAGAGTTGTGTCAAGAAAATATTGAAGATTTTTTAAAAAATAATTGGATTATTTTTTAAAAAACTCTTGACAATTAAGCACTTGAGCCATATCTTATGGCGTGCAGTCTCCCCGACTGCACATAGTTAGCCTCCCTATACCCCGGCGTCTGGTAGTGCGTCGGGGTATTTTTTTGATTTTTGGGGGAATTATTACACGAAGGAAGTAAACTATTTCTTCAAAGTTTGTTACTCATTTATCCTGCTTCTTGTCAAAACAATCCTTCAACCGATAAATAACGTTCGCCTGTGTCGTAGTTGAACGTCAGCACCCTCCCATTCTTTGGAAGTTCTGAAAGTTTCTTTGCCACAGCGGCAAGTGACGCTCCGGTAGAAATGCCTACAAGGATACCTTCCTCGCGTGCGCATCGCTGAGTGTACTCAAATGCTTCCTCTTTTGTAATCTGAACAACGCCATTTAATATTTCCGCGTGAAGATTTTTAGGAATAAATCCAGCACCAATGCCCTGCAGCGGATGCGGGCTTGGTTGCCCGCCACTGAGAACTGGAGAAAGTGCCGGTTCTACAGCAAATACCTTGAGCTGTTTGAATTTTTTCTTGAGCACTTCCGCCACGCCGGTAATGTGACCGCCAGTGCCTACACCTGAGACAAGCATATCGATCCCTTCTGGGAAATCGTGAAAAATTTCTTCGGCTGTTGTCTTCCGGTGAATTTCAATGTTCGATGCATTCTCGAACTGCTGCGGAATCCATGCGTTTTGCATTGACGATGCAAGTTCGTTCGCTCGTTCTATGGCACCTTTCATTCCTTTCTCTCTCGGTGTTAAATCAATGTGAGCGCCATAGGCTGTCATGAGCTTCCGTCGTTCAAGAGACATGGATTCCGGCATCACGAGAATGAGCTTGTAGTGTTTCACTGCTGCAACCATCGCCAGACCGATGCCCGTATTACCAGAAGTCGGTTCGATGATGATCGTCTCAGGATTCAATTCTCCACGGTGCTCTGCATCTTCAATCATCGACAATGCAATGCGATCCTTAAGGCTTCCACCGGGATTAGCGCGCTCTAGTTTTATCCAAACTTCATAGCCGCCAAAGAGCCGATTGATACGAACGTGTGGTGTGTTGCCAATTGTCTCCAAAACAGATTTTGCTTTCATAATTATTCTTACCTACTTAGCGAATGAGAAAAACAAGTTAAATATCGGCATCGTGTGTTGAACTCCTAACGGAGTTCTCTTTCTATTGTCGGCTTTTGTTACAAACATGCAACTCCTACGGAGTTCTTTTACCGGAATCTGAAATCCACAAATCCCTTAGGCCTGCCTGCTCGCCGACCTGCCCGCCGAACAAGTTCTCTGGCAGGCGGGCGCACTTCGTGCTTAGGCGAGCCTGCCGCAGGCAGGGATTGTACGTTTGTAATTCTTCGGAACAAAAACAATGTAGCACTTAATAGGATTTCTATACGTTCAGGTTAGTAAATTCGAGTTCCTGTTATGTTCGATTGTTATACCGAGTGATTACGTTTTTTCTATCTTTAATCAAATACTGAAATCGATGGGAGCGCCCGTCATCTCTTTCGGACGCACTGTGACTTTACTTTCTTGATAGACAGATGAAAAGGGCGGCACGCTCGCTGTAAGCCACACGTTACCGCCGATGACACTATGACGGCCAACAACAGTCTCACCGCCAAGAATAATCGCTTGAGCATAAATCACTACATCATCTTCTATGGTCGGATGGCGTTTTGATTTTGCAAATTTTTTATCCACGCTCAGCGCTCCGAGTGTCACACCTTGATATATCTTTACGTTATTTCCGATGATCGAAGATTCACCAATAACAATGCCTGTTCCATGATCAATTGCAAACGAAGAGCCGATACGTGCGCCTGGGTGAATATCAATACCCGTCATTTGATGCGCATATTCGGTGATGAGACGCGGGAAGATGGGAACATGCATCAAATATAATTCGTGAGCGAGGCGATAATATGCTATGGCTGTGAATCCTGGATATGCAAGTATGACTTCGTCGACACTTTCCGCCGCCGGATCGCCACTCGTGATCGCTTCGGCATCAAGCCATAGCTTATCGTGAATATTGGGAAGCGCATGCATAAACTGCATCGCTATCTCATCCAAGTGTAACGAAGTATCTTTTAAAATTGGAATAAGGAGTCGTTTCAAATCACGTTCTAACAAGACAAGACGCGATTCTATCTCTTCTGTAGTGAAGAATCCTTCCTTGCAAAAGTGTGGAAATAAAACGGACATCATATTATCAACAAATTCTTGCGTCCCCTTCTTCATCTGAAACCCTAAAGAATGATCGTCCCGCCGTTCTTTCAGGGTTTTTGCAAACTCGTTATATTCCATATCAGCATTCATTTTCTATCCTTCTCAAATTAATGAATCATTATGTACTAGTCCTAATGCGTTTTATTTCACATAGGTTCCCGGAAAAGAAAAGAGCCCATCCCGATGATTCAAGACGAGCTCTTTTCCCAAGAAACAAAATATAAACAATCACATTGCTTGTAAGTACCCTGCTCGTCCGTTTATAAAAAAGCAATAACAGATATTTTGATAAAATATTTCAATCACGTAAAAAACCCTATCCATAATATGTACAAAGAAATAATTCAATTCAAGGACTCGATGTACTTTTCCATCGAGCTATATCCGCTTCAGCGGGTTCTTCGTTAACTTCTTTTTTGATTCCACCAATGTTCCATGACATCTGTAATGTCCGTCTTTTTACCGGATTGCTTCCACTTATCGAAGAATTTAACATCCATGCTGTGCGGTGTCGGTTGTGGAAAATCAATTTGCACGCGCTGCGGAATAGGAATTGCATCACCGATAATAATTGCCTCGCCCTGGCGCAAAAGTGGAACGACACTATCCAAGCCGCTAAATGAATCTGGCACAAGACGGCGGATATATGCTTGATCCGTCGGATTGAGAAGGCGAAGGATAATAAAATTGTTGCACTGCGAAAGAATCGTTTCTGAAATATCCGATGGCCGCTGGCTCACAATCATGCAGCTGACGCCATACTTTCTTCCCTCTTTTGCGATACGCTCGACTGTACGCCGCGCCGCCTTCGATCCATCCGTTGAAGTTGAGAGGTAATTGTGCGCTTCCTCGAACACAAGCAGTATCGGTAAATCATTTCGTTGGGGATTCCAAAAATTAAAATCGAACGTCGCTCGCGCTATAAGCGCGGAAATAGTCTTGACAACATCAGAAGGAACGCCGCTCATGTCCCATATCGTAATCCTCGCTTTGCTGGCAAGCCCAAAGAGTGTCATAAATAGTGGCACAACGGATTCTGTTTCCACGCATATATTTGGTTGAAACATAAACGCATAGCGCGGATCGTTCATTTTATTATCGAGGCGAATCAACAAACGGGAAAATTTGCCGAAGTATGTCCCTTCTTTCATTCCCACCGCACTCGTCACCTTTTCCGTATCCATAAAATGCAGCTTCGAACGAATTTCTTTTAAATCGTAAGCAACCGGTGAATCGATAGTTATGACATCCGCAAGTGTCGGATTTTTCGCTTTCTTCGCAGCGTAGATAAGATCTTGCAGAACCGCTCCTTGGATGGATGCATTTTCATCTGATGGTTCAACAAACATTTCCAACATTTCTTCAGCATTCATCAGCCAGAATGGAAGCTCCAGGGATGCAATCTCACAGTACTGGCCTGTTTCGGGGAATGCTTGTCGATATTCATTATGAAGATCGAGCAAAACAATATGTGTATCTGCGAACTGAGCAACTTTTTGCAGAATGGAAGCGACAGAATATGACTTGCCGGAACCGCTAGAGCCAAGGACTGCAAGATGTTTTCCAAAAAACTTATTCGGATCCAAATATGCGCGTTCATTCTCGAATAAAGAAAGCTGCCCGACAGAAAAATTGTATTGCTGATATGCGGCGAATATGGATTTAATGTCCTTATCTTCCAGTAAATAGACAACCATATCCACTGTAGGCATCACCGAGACACCGGTCTCATATTTTCCTTTCCGAATGGTTCCTACCAATGTCACCGTCATGAGATATCGAATAAAGCTCACCCCATCTTCACGGGTTTCTTCTTTCTTGATACCTGAAACCATGCCGATGATATATATGGCACCAATGGGAATGAGCACATAGGAGCCGATCTGACCAATGTAATAGATCCTGTCTCCAATCTTTTTGGTCATATTTGTAATTTCTCTGTCAAGGAGAACAACGATAGTTGCGTTGACTACTTCTTTTACAATCCCTAACTGCTTTTGTTCCCACATAGTTTTTCCGGTCGTTTAAACGTTCAAGTAGATGTTCTCTTAGTTTTCAGCAGGTGCATTCACCGGCAGTGTGAAACGAAACACCGTTAATTTTCCAGGTTCGCTCTCTGCCGTAATACTACCGCCGTGTGCATCAACAATGAGCTTGCAGATTGCAAGCCCTAATCCTGTCCCTTTTGCTTGTACAATTTCGGAAGCAATTCCTTGTTTGTACCGTTCGAATATGGTTGGTAATTCTTCTGGAAGGATTCCTATGCCTGTGTTCGTGATAGCCGTCCACACGCATTCACCCGCAGAAGTGCCCTCCTGCATTTTTCCTATTACAATTTGAACGGTTCCGTTCGATAATGTAAATTTTAATGCATTACTGAGAATATTAGCAAACACCTGCGATATTTTGTTTGAATCAGCAGAAATAAGTGGAAGGTCATCTTCCAGTACGAGCTTGGTGTGAATCCCCTTTTGCTTGAATTGAGGATGCATCTGATTCATTATCTTATCCGCAATTTTACCAATGTGGATATACTCGCGGCTCAAATTCATTTTACCGGCTTCAAATTTTGAAAGATCAAGCATATCATTAATCAAATGGAGCAATCTCTTGGTTGCATCTTCCGCGGAAGTGAGCAATTCCTTGTGCACTTCTTGTACTACTTCGCCCCGAATCAATGGTTCTTCCAATAATTCAAGTATACTGCTGATGCCGCCTATTGGACTGCGCATATCGTGTATAAGCATCGCCATAAAATCTGCTTTTGTTCGCTCAAGTTCAACTTCCATTTTCTTGAGACGAACAAGCGAACGTGTGCGCACGATTAATTCGTCTGTGTCAATAGGTTTCGTTAAATACTCTTCTGCTCCGAGTAATAGACCTTGTTCAATGCTTAAGGCATCTTTTCTCCTTGCCGTAAGAAAAATGACAGGAATATCTGCGCTTTTTTTTGATGCGCGCAGACGTTTGAGCGTTTCAAACCCATCCATTTCCGGCATTTGAATATCTAACAGAATGACATCAGGGTGATGCTGTGCTGCAAGTTGTAAACATTCTTTGCCGCTGCTCGCACGCAGCATATGCACCGGTTTCCGCTTGAGAGCAAACTCCAGCAAATCAAGATTATCCTCTGTGTCATCTACAACAAGAATAGTAGGTTCTGTAGGTTCCATAGAATTTTCTTCTTTCTTTATCTATGTGACAGTGAAACAATTTTTTTAATCGTGCTCGAAATAAGTTCCTTCGAAAAGTGTCCTTTGTCTATATACTCTGCAATAAGTTTATTCAGACTCTGACGTTGCTCGTTTGTAATATCGGCTCCCGAGAGAATCACGATCGGAAGGTTCTGCCATCGTTCCTGAGACCGAAGCCGCTGAACAACGGCGAATCCGTCAATACCGGGCATGATAAGATCGAGGAATAAAAGCGATGGATTGATGGTTTCAATATTCTTGAGTGCCTCTTCGCCGCTGTACAACGCTGTAGCACGAAATCCTTCAGCTTCAAGCATAATCTTCAACGAGTCGGCAAAATCCTCGTTGTCATCGACAATCATAATTGGCTGATTGTTGGAGCGGCAAGCGCGTTCTACAATGTCCAAAATTTTCTTCGGATCAGAAGGTTTTGTAACTACTTCCAGTGCGCCAAGTGAAAGTGCCAGCGGTCGATTTTCAACTATAGAATGAATAATGACAGGAATATCTTTTGTCGCCGGATTACTTTTCAATTCCCGCAATACTTGCCAGCCATCCTTCTCAGGCATCATAATATCCAACGTAATAACTGCGGGATGAAGCTCCTCTGCAAGCTGCATGCCTTCATCTCCCGATGAGGCACTTTTGACAGAATACCCTTCCGGAATTAAATACCTGCGGAGCAGATCAATAACCTCTGGATTATCATCTATACAGAGGACAAGAATACCTGTTGAGAGTGCAGGTAATTGTTCTGCTACAGATTGTGATACTGGAGTACCGACGACATTTTTTACATCTGGTGTTTCATCATTTGGTTTGAGAAGCTTTTCATCAGAAATCACTGGAGGGATGACAAGTGTGAAAGTAGAACCTTTTCCAATTTCACTGTGCACTGTCAAACTTCCGCCGAGAAGACGTGCATAATTTTTTGCTATTGCTAAGCCCAAACCCGTGCCTTTGTACTTTCTGGCGTTGCTCGAATCTATCTGTTGAAATTCCTCAAATACACGATTAAGATTCTTAGGTTCAATTCCAATACCGTCATCTTTGACAGAGATTGAGACCATATCGTTTTGTTTTTTAGCGATAACTGTAATTGCACCGTGCTCGGTGAACTTCGCAGCATTGCTCAAAAGGTTCAAGAGGATTTGCTTGACCTTGAGCGTATCGGTATTCAACAAAGGTAGATTGGGTTCAACTTCTTGCACAAGTTTCACGTCTTTTCCGATCACCATTGGTTCCACGGTCACCAATGCATTTGAGATGATATCTGCAACTTCATCTGTGCTCAGATTGATTGGTGTCCTGCCTGCTTCAATTTTTGAGAAATCAAGAATATCGTTAATGAGTTCAAGCAAGTGCTTCCCGTTCTTTAAAACTTTTTCCAACGCTTTTGCCTGGTCGGTAGTAAGCGGATCACCATGTGGCCCTAACAAAACCGACGTAAAACCGATAATGGAATTAAGCGGGGTCCGCAGTTCATGGGACATATTCGAAAGGAAGTCTGACTTCACCCGATATGCTTTCTGCAGTTCTGTATTTTTACCATTGAGTTCATTATTCTTTGTCGCGATTTCATTGGAAAGCTTTTTCGTTGATTCCAGATTCTTTGCATTGGTGATAGCAACGCCGATTTGTGGAACGGAATTATCCATGATCTCTCGTCGATGTTCATCAAAGGATTTCATAGATCCCAACACAATCACCCCGATAAGATTATCCTGGAACAAAATTGGCGTAGCCAGAATGTATGAGGGAATAACACTCACGAGACCAGTATCAATAATATAATCTTTGGCGGTCACAAAGTCGCTGACTTCAATAGCTTGTTTCATCGCGGCACATTGGCCTGGAATTCCTTCTCCTATTCTGTACTGAGTTCTGTTTTCGATGTTCTGGAGGGAATACCCGCTCACTAACTTTAACATATTGGAATCATTTTCAAGAAGATACAGCGCACCGACAGAAGCATCCGTGTGTGAACACAATATTTGCAAACTGGCTTGTTCTACAGTCGCCAGAGATTCATGTTTGTTCAACGCCGTCATTAGTTCTGAATATGCCGTTAAACGGTTGTAATTATATTGCAACATTTTGGACATCTGGTTGAAATCACTCGCGAGATCTCCAAATTCATCTCGCTGATGCAATGTAATCGGCTCAAACATACCGTTCATAATGTTCTGCGTGCCACCGCGTAATTGTTCGACCGGCTTTGTGATAGACCGCGTCAAAATAAATCCGAGAGCCATAGCAAAAACGGCAATCAGAATATTCACGAGAACGACGAACGATGCTATATTTTTTGATAAGTCAATAGAGTTCTCGATATTCTTTGGTACTGATGTCAAACGTTGTTGATATAATGTACGGATCAGCATATGAGCCAATTCAAGATACCGATTGGATGATTGTTGACTGCCTAAGGAATGAATCTCCTTCCCAAGTTTATCACTGTCCAGATTGGAAGAGGCAAGCAATATTTTCTTGTCTCCAATATTTGCAACCCATGCATAAAAGGAAGCGCGTATCTGTTTCAGTGTCTGCAGATCGACCGAATCTTTATAGCTTCTCTGAAGAGCAATAATTTCATTATCGAAATCCTTCCAACATTTATCGTATATGATTCTCTTCTCAGGAAGGCCTGTGTACATATATTCATCTGCAGCGGATTGGATATCAACGACCAAATTCCTCAAGCGATCCAAGTGGGACGTTGTGGTCATATCTACTGATGCTTGAGAATAATTATTCTGAATTTGTCTTAAAAAGTAGAGTGTGACAACAGTGGTTGCCGAAAGAATAATAAGGAGAAGAGCGAAATAGAAAGTTACTTTCCAAAATAGCTTAGAAGAAAACATAAGAACCTCATGAGAACAGATGCATTAAGATTTCGAATTCGTACAATTTACTCTCGACAAAAAAGACGTCACCCTCCAAGATATTTTTGAATACAATAGTCTGATTTTATGTACAGTTGTACTCCCCCATGCCATGTGGCTGATTTTTCTTAATATCAGAAGCAGCCGTTGCAAAACTTGGCATTCATATCCGAGTCAATTTACAGCAAGGCATATCGAAATGCAAGTACATACCTTGATGTCGAATTTATAGCGAAAACCAAAACGGGAAGCATAAACAATAGGATAACGATAAACGGAGAATGGCGCAGAATAAGGATAGAAACTGACAACAAAGTGCTGAAATGTGCTTTCGTAATCATTGTTTCTATCGTTCAATTCGAACGTTGCCGCCGCCCATTGTTTGTTTTATTCCTTTATAATCAGGCCATTGTCACTAAAGTTTATTAAGCGCATCAAATCGCATATCCTTTTCCCTGCAACAATTGCTCCAATGAAATAAGGAGTTTCTCTTCTTTTTAGAAACCAAAATATTTTTTCGCGTTGTTGTAACTGATGTCTTCAACTAAACCACCAATAAGTTTCATATCATTCGGGATGAGTCCTCTTTCGATTTCATTTCCCAAGATATTGCACAGCAACCGTCGAAAATATTCATGACGCGGATACGAAAGGAAGCTTCTGGAGTCTGTAAGCATGCCGACAAATTGGCCCAAAATGCCCAACGTAGAAAGCGCTTCGATTTGTTTTCGCATTCCGTCAAGTTGATCAAGGAACCACCATCCCGCACCATACTGGAGCTTGCCAGGAACACTTCCATCCTGGAAGTTACCAATCATCGTCGTTATCAATTCGTTATCCCTGGGATTGAGATTATATATGATCGTCTTGGCAAGTTTATTCTCGTTGTCAAGTTTATCTAAAAATCTTGATAACGTTCGCCCCATTTCAAAGTCACCAATCGAATCAAAACCGGTGTCTGGACCAAGCGTACGCATCATTCTGGAGTTATTATTGCGAAGCGCACCAAGATGGAATTGCTGAATCCATCCCCGCTCACAATCCATGACACCGAATTCATACAACATTGCTGACTTGAATTTCAATATCTCGATACCATCAAGATTTTTTCCCTTACGGAGTTTTTTAAAAATGGATTTGATTTCCGATTCCGTGTAATCTTCGGCATAAACTGTTTCGAGACCATGATCCGAAACTCGACATCCATGTAAATGAAAGAAAGCATGTCGTGCGCGAATTGCTGTGAGCAATGAATCAAAATCCTTTATTTCAACTCCTGATGCAGTTTCTAATTTCTGGATGTAGGAACGAAACGCTTCCACATTTTCCACTGCCATTGCTTTGTCCGGACGGAAGGCGGGCAGCATCTTCGTGAAACCATTTCCTTTCTTTGCATATGCCTCATGATATTCGAGAGAATCAATCGGATCGTCCGTTGTGCAGATCACCTCGACATTCATTCGTTTTGCAATACCTTGTGTTGTAAAACCCGGCGTTGCAAGTTTCGCATTACATTTATCCCAAATCACTTTCGCCGTTTTATCATTTAACAGCATGCTGGAAATCCCAAATGGACGATTCAATTCCAAATGTGTCCAATGAAACAATGGATTGCGGATTGTCTTAGGCACCGTGCATGCCCACAATTCAAATTTCTCCCAATCCGACGCATTGCCGGTGATGAACCGTTCGTCTACACCACAAGTGCGCATTGCCCTCCATTTGTAATGGTCGCCGGCAAGCCAGATTTGTGTCATATTTTCAAACTGTCGATTCTGCGCAACTTCTTTTGGCGAAATATGACAATGGTAATCAATGATTGGAAGTGGTTCCGCATAAGTATGATAGAGGTTAGATGCGGTTTTAGTGTCTAGTAAAAAATCTTCATGAATAAATTCTTTTTTCATACGATCTTCCTCGCTCTTATGTGAACAGCGTTTAATTACTTCAACCCATCCATTGTGACCCCATCCATATCATCAAAGACTTGGTTCTCGCCGCCCATGGCCCAGATGAAACTGTAAGTACTCGTGCCGCCGCCGGAATGAATTGACCAGCTTGGATTCGACACTGCTTGCCCATTCCGCATAATAACATGACGCGTCTCAGTCGGTTGACCCATCAGATGCACTACCACTGCATCCGGAGCTACGTTGAAGTACATATACACTTCCGAACGCCTTTGGTGTGTGTGGGAAGGCATTGTATTCCAAACACTGCCTTCTTCCAATTCCGTTAAACCCATGACCAACTGACAACTTTGAATGCCTTTGGCATGGAAACAACTTCTTTTATGAAAAATAATATACCAATAATCTCGTGCAAGAAAAACACCTTGAATAATTAAATTGCCTGCCTCTTTTTATGCAGAAAAAGAAAGCAGGCAAATGTGAAATGAACCTTGACAAATGAATAAAATCCATACTATGCCCAATTCAGTGACGTCATCGACACGCCAGTAAAAAGTCGTCTTTGGTTTTAACTTGCCAAGATTCAACGAATTGTTGTTCTGATTCTTCGTAAACTTTGGAGTTGATGTATTTACAAAATACACTTTATGTGAGATTGCATTTCTTGCAGGCACCCAATTTAGAGCGAATAAATTCCTCTGAATCTGCATTACGTCATCTCTCGGTTGCGGTAAAGACACCATCGGCAGAACAGATGGCATTGTTGCTTCCGGATCCCATTTGCCATTGAGTGTCTATGTTGCAGTGATCTCATTTTCTTTTGGAACGGTTTCGGCTGTTTCTAAATTTTTTTTGAACCAAGCGAAATCGCCGCCATCGCGGTGGCAGTAGTAATAATAATGCCGCCCCCCACTTCCATTGTGTTGTGCTGCTTTCATCCCAATAAATTGCCGTATCTGTCATCGCATGCGAGAATTTGCAATCAAGTAAAAATTTCGCCCGTCTCGATGGTTGCGACCGAGTGGAAATCCATCCACGCCATCGAAAGAAGAGCAGCGGATAATAAATTTCTGATTCTTATCTGCATTGCCATCATACCATATTCTTGCGCTAAGGATGTGTCTAAAAAAATTACTATCGGTAATATAACATCACCCGCATGGACAGACATAATCAACGCCTCCTTCGAAATAGCAATTGACATAGCAATACATGCCGTTCATTTTATTCCAGAGACTGAGCGTGTCTCCACCATCGGCTATGATGGTACAATTTATAATAAGCACGCACGTTCCACTACCACGAATTGCAAACCGATGTTCTTCAGTATGAAGTAAAGAACTGTAATTATTATAGATTGTAAGATTAGCACATGTAATGTCTGTAACAAACGAATCAATGTTAACACGGCTGCACACCAGTCCCGTCTCATATCCATAGATGTTTTATTTATATCGGTCCGCAGTTGTGCATAGATAATGACGTGGTAACAAGAAGTATTGACATTAAATTCGTAGAATCACATTTTTCTTGAGTTATTACGTGAATTTTTCTTAAAAAATCATTTGGTATTGTCAAATATCTTCTGTATCTTATTAACGTCAAATAACAGTACACCGTTATGGCTCCCTCGGGAGACCTTTTCTGTAGAGTAAGTCCTGTTTCGAGTCGTCTGTTGGTGGTTCCTTTCATTCCGTTGGTTTGAACACCTCCATAAAGATGTTACCGACTTCTTTGGGCCGTATCAATCCAGTAAAAGTGTTTTTGAGTAGAGTACGGCGTACACCCTGCCGGCGGTCGGCCGGTTTTACAATCTTTATGAAAGGATATGTTCCATGGAAAAAGGAACAGTCAAATGGTTCAATGGAGCCAAAGGTTTTGGTTTCATTTCACGTGCAAGCGGCGAAGATGTATTCGTCCACTTCAAAGCAATTACCAGCAATGGCTACAAGACACTCAATGAGGGTGACAAAGTAGAGTTTGAAGTTCAGCAAGGACCGAAAGGCCTCCAAGCTGCAAACGTTTCTGTGGTTTCCTAAGAAACCATTTAGCGTTAACCAACAGAACCCCGTCGATGAGATGGGGTTTTGTGTTTTAAGCCAAGTATTTTTCTAGATGAAGCAACAACTCTTCGTGTGAAAAAAGAAAAAGATTTTTTATCCCGTTCGCAACAACCACAACTCAGGTGAGCCTGTCATTTTCCCAGCCGCTGCATTTGCATGACCGGATATCGTTCTCCTGATGCGACACCTATGGGTAATGCCTCGCATATTCTTTGAACTTCTTCTGAAGTGAAATGGACATCTATTGCTTTGACATTTTCCTGAAGATACTTTAATTTCTTCGTGCCGGGAATCGGTACAATATCTTCCCCCTGTGCTAGGCACCAAGCAAGTGCTAATTGAGCCGGAGTGCACTTCTTCTTTGTTGCAAACTTCTCGATCGTCTCAACAATCTGCAAGTTCTTTTTGAGGTTCTCTTCCTGAAATCGCGGATGGTTGCTCTTTCGGAAATCTCCTTCTGCAAAGTCTGAAAGCGATTTATATCTTCCTGTTAAAAAACCTCTTCCCAAAGGACTATATGGTACAAACCCGATTCCCAATGAACGGCAGGTGGGAAGAATTTCCTTTTCGATGTCACGGGTCCAAAGAGAGTATTCCGTCTGCAGAGCTGTAATCGGATGAACTGCATGTGCCTTCCTGATGGTCGCAGCGCCTGCCTCTGAGAGGCCGAGGTAACGAACCTTTCCTTCACGTACAAGCTGAGACATTGCTCCGACGGTTTCTTCAATAGGAGTATTCATGTCAACTCTGTGTTGATAATAGAGATCGATGGTATCGATATTCAATCGACGCAGGCTGGCTTCACAAGCAGATTTGACATATTCCGGTCTCCCGTTTATCCCCAAAAAACTTTTATCGGCTCCGCGCACATTCCCAAACTTCGTCGCTATGAACAGCGAGTCACGTTTCCCTTTAATTGCTTTACCAACCAATTCTTCATTATGACCGATACCATACATATCCGCAGTATCGAAAAATGTAATGCCAAGTTCTATTGCTTCATGGATAACCGAAATTGATTCAGCATCATTCCCTAAGCCGTAGAATTCCGACATTCCCATGCATCCAAGACCAATAGCGGAAACAACCGGTCCATTTTTACCGAGTGTTCGTAATTTCATAGAGTTCTTCCCTTTGTATAATGACTGTAGAAACAAGATTCTTCATTCGCTATTTCTAACAATCATGTTCACATAGTTTGTTCCCTTCTCTCACATATCAATTTTGAAGACAAAGCTCGTTTCATTCTTGTTGTTTCTAGGATTGAGTCGATAGAATATATCATCCAGAAAGCTTGGTTCAATCCGCCGCAGAAGTGTAATTTTCAATTTCAACAAAGATTCGATATGCTGCACACGCTTGTCAATGTCTTCCCTTCCAAAAAAGATGACATAATTCGGGTGAAATGTTTTATTGTCAAGCTCTGTTTTCAACGGGACAAGCTGCGCATCGTCATTAACATAATAAATCGGAATCGGATACACGCCGGAATAGAACATGGGCGGTTGTGGTACGCCTAATTTTCCACCGACCATAACTATTCCACTCACCGGTTTTCCATGCAGCGTATACATCGCCTCCACTCTGGACTTTTTTGAATAGTAGAGCGTGAACGGTATAAGAAGAATAAAATTGATAATCCAGAACCAAGTCCACAAAGACTTCAATGCGATTCTATGACGCGACCAGAATGCTGACCCTTTTACAAATTCTTCCCACCCCACAACGCTCAACAGCAAGATCAACGGCACAACAGGAAAGATAAATCGTTCTTGTTTGTTTGGGAAAAGAGAATGCGTGATAAAAAACACCATCACGGGCAACAATATCAGCAAAGTTTTTCGCCAGTTCCTGAAAAATCCATACAACAGCAAGAAGCTCATCGGCGGAATGAGAGCGCCGAGTATCAGTAAAGAATAGTTATACCATGGCCCCGTTGTGTAATCCTGTCCATGCGTTGCGTTGTAACCAACGTATTCAAGGAACGAAGCAAATGGATATCCCCATGCGAAAATATCTGCGCTGCCCTGTATCACAATTGCTGTTACAAGAAAGCCGCAGGCAAGCAGCGCCATCTGTTTGAACTCTTTACGAAAGAGCAACATCAACCCTAACGTACCCGTGATAGAAAGCGTTTGATAGCGGAATACGAATGCGAGTCCGAACCACAAACCCGCAACAAAGGCATTTCGCAATTTTTCTTTGGAAGTGAGCGCATAGAAGAACCCTGCCATCAGCGGCGGGATACAAACCATTTCGATAAGATTACGGACACTCAGGAAAGGAAACGCCCAGAAGAGTGCTAGAAGAAGCCCTGCCTTCTTTGCCGTCTGCTTGTTACTCACCACCTCAGCAATCTTATAGCCGAAAAACACAATCAGCAGCGAATAAAGTGCATGAAGGAAACGCACAAGATACATCTTTGCTTGGGGATCTTGAAGCCCAACAGTCTCACAGATATTCAAGTAAGCGAAGTGCATACATGGATAAACAATACTATGCCCGTGAGGCGTTGTCCGACTCGTCCAGTAACTTATATCCTGCATAATAATAAATGGCTGCTCGATAGGACCGAAGTGGTCATCGTGCATACCGTACCCTTTAGAGAAAACAGCAGCAACGAGACGCGGAATGAAAGCAATCAGAATGATCGCAAGCAGCGGATGCTCGTTCCAGAAGCGCTTTAGTGTATCAATCATCGAAATTCTACCTTGATAATTGCGATGGGGAATTTCTAGTACGGAATATTGGCACTCATTGGACACAACTTTAGATTGCAAGATTGTAGCAATTAGTTTTCATGAAATCAAGCATCAGATTCGTTTTTGAAATAATTGGACTTCTCCGTATCTTACTTATACATTCAGAGCAATCATACGTGAACTGGAGTAACTTATTCAATGATAAAAGCTGTTCTGTTTGATCTCGACGGGGTATTGGTTTCGACTGATGAATATCATTATCGCTCGTGGAAAAAGTTGTCAGCTGAAGAAGGATTTGATTTTTTCGATCATGAATTTAATCATAAATTCCGCGGCGTAGCAAGAATGGAATGCATTGAAATCATCACGAAAGCATCCGGGAAAATTTACACTCCTGAGCAGAAAAAGGAACTCGCCGATAGGAAGAACAGATATTTTGTCGAATCTCTTTCATCGGTATCCACGGAAGTGCTTTTACCGGGCGCTCTTTCTGCACTGCACGAATTGAGAAAGCGGGGAATCAAGACTGCCGTTGCATCCAACAGCCGCAATGCCGTGAGTATTATCAAACAAGTGAAGATCGAGCATTTACTCGATGCTATTATTGATGGACATCAGATCGAGAACTCCAAACCAGATCCTGAAGTTTTTCTCCTTGCTGCAAAGAAGGTTGGCATCTCCCCTGCTCACTGTCTTGTCGTAGAGGATGCAATTGCCGGCATCGAATCTGCAATGCGAGCCGGCATGAAAGCGCTCGGGATTGGCACAAAGGAAAGGCTTCCTAATGCCGATACTGTTGTACAAGATTTATCGGCAATTTCGGTTGATGAATTATTAAAGCTCTAATGAATCTTTTCCCCAGCAGGATTGACGCAGTACTTGCGCCATTCTTCCTGAATATTATTCATCACTCGGCAATCTTTGTGTAACCATTGGACATGCCTTCACAGCAATAGTGATGAATGATTTCGCAAACATAACTCTCTCCTTATGTTTGTAGCAAACACACTGCCTGTTGCGTAAAAAAACTTGGTCCCGCCTTTCGGCTTTTCTTTTTGTAGGATTACTGAAGTGTTAGAATAAAAAATTTTGAGGATAACCTTAATGACGGTACACAATTTAAGAAGGTCAAACAGAATGTGATTCAAGTCAATAAGTGATTCATTCCTTAAGAAATATTGATTTGATCGAATGGTGCGAGGAAAACACTACTTCTTCCCCTGCTGCACAATCTTCGCCCATGTATCCTTCAGTGTGACGATACGGTTAAAGACCGGTGCACCCGGTCTCGAGTCTTTCACGTCTGCACAAAAGTATCCTGTTCTTTCGAATTGGAATCGGTCTCCCGGTGCTGCTGTGCCAAGCATGGGTTCCACTTTACAATGAGTGAGCACCTGTAAAGAATTCGGATTAAGATTGGAGAGAAAATCCTTCCCTTCTTCAACATCATCAGGATTCTCTTTATTAAAAAGGCGGTCGTACAATCGCACTTCTGCATTGACAGCATCATGGACAGAAACCCAGTGAATGGTTGCTTTCACTTTTCGGTTGGCAGTCGGCAAACCGCTTTTTGTCTGTGGATCGTATGTGCAATGAATTTCTACAATATTTCCCTGTGCATCCTTGATGACTTTCTCGCACTTGATGATATATGCATACCGAAGCCGAACTTCTGTTCCCGGCGATAACCGAAAATATTTTGGCGGCGGTACTTCGCGGAAATCATCTTGCTCGATGAACAATTCCCTGCCGAATGGAACTATTCGCGTACCTGCCGATTCGTCTTCGGGATTATTGACCGCTGGAAGTTCTTCAATTTTATCTTCAGGATAATTGGTGATAATCACTTTAACCGGGTTCAACACAGCCATTGCACGTTGAGCGTGTTTATTCAAATCCTCGCGAATACTCCACTCTAACATTGCCACATCGATGATGCTGTCTTTTTTAGAGACACCAATTTTATCGCAGAATACTTTGATTGATTCTGATGTGTAACCGCGTCGACGATAACCCACAATGGTCGGCATGCGCGGATCGTCCCACCCGGAGACATGTTTTTCCTGTACAAGCTGAAGCAACCTTCGTTTGCTCAATACGGTATAAGTAATATTGAGCCGTGCAAATTCGATCTGCTGGGGATGATAGATACCTAATTCATTAATATACCAATCGTACAGCGGACGATGATTTTCAAATTCGAGCGTGCAGATGGAATGCGTAATTCCTTCAATGGAATCTTCAATGCCATGCGCCCAATCATACGTCGGATAAACACACCACTTGTTGCCCTGCCGGTGATGTCCTTCATGAACAATCCTGTACATAATCGGATCACGAAGATTGATATTCGGCGATGCCATATCAATCTTGGCGCGCAAGGTTTTCGTTCCATCCGGAATTTCTCCTTTACGCATTTGTTCAAATAAAATGAGGTTTTCTTCTGCCGTTCTATTCCGGTACGGACTTTCTTTGCCGGATTCTGTCAGCGTTCCGCGTGTCGCGCGGATTTCATCGGCGGAAAGATCACAAACATACGCTTTTCCTTTTTTGATGAGTGCGACAGCTAATTGGTACATTTGATCAAAATAATCCGAAGCGTAGAACAGGCGATCTTCAAAATCGCCGCCTAACCATTTTACATCTTCGATGATGGAGTCGACATATTCCTGTTCTTCTTTCTCGGGATTGGTGTCGTCAAACCGGAGATTGAATTTGCCGTTGTAGTCTTCGGCAATTCCATAATTCAAGCGAATGGATTTGGCGTGACCTATATGAAGATAGCCGTTGGGTTCGGGAGGGAAACGCGTATGCACGCGCCCTTCAAACTTATTGGTCTTGAGATCTTCATCAATGATCTCGCGGATAAAATCGTTTTTCTCGTTCGTCGTCATAGTATTTTTCAATTCTCGGTTCATGTGGTAAATAAAATACGTAAAAACCGAACGATTATCAAAAAAGATAGAAGGAACATTTGAGTACTATGCAAGTTTTTATAAAATGCTAGTGAATGTTTTCAAATTTACTTTCTTGGAAGAGAAAACGTCTATACTGCCAGGATTGTTGTTCTAATGAATAGTTTGACCACAAATCGAGAAACTTGGATCTCTCGATTGCACTTTTGTTTGAAAAATACTAACTTTTTTTTGCGGCAATTGTTCTTCATTGACTATTAATTTTTTTCAAAATATGTTGTAAAAATTTTTGATTTTCTGATCTCATAACGGATATTTTTTTAAGAATCATGTACGTCATTTTTACAATATTCCTTCTCGTCGCCGTGATAAACCATAGAGAAATTGACACATTGAATTCGAAATCATCTCTCAGAAAAACGCGGGTAAAAGAATGAACATGCGTAAGTTTCTGTTCGTAGCTGGTATATGGTTCATCTTGGGATTGATTTACTCGGGTCAATCCTTTTTTTATTACTTAAGCATTGGGCAGGAGTTTCTTTGGCAGAAGTCGCTATTGCATTCTTTTGTGTTTTTCGTTGAATGGGCATTGCTGACAGTGCCAGTCCTTCGTTTGGCAGAACGTTTCTGTATCGATTCGAAAAATTTCTTCAAAAACATCATCTTCCATTTTTTCGTCGGTATTGCAATTGGGCTATGTCAACAGACAATTTTTGTCATTAGTATAAATTATATCGATGGCGGATTCAGCTTTCAACATACGTTGCGGCAAATGCTCCCCTCTATTGTTGGTTTTTTTGAATTTGGTGTGCTGATATACTGGTCTCTGGTGTTCATTTTTCATGCGTTGAGCTACTACCGCAATTTCCAGGATGAAAAGAAGCACGCAACTGAACTACACACGCAACTGATTGAATCGCAGTTGCAAACTTTAAAAATGCAGCTACAGCCTCATTTTCTATTTAACACACTCAACGCTATTTCCGTTTTAGTGAAAAAGAAACCGGCACTCGCTCAAAAGATGATTACTCGTCTGAGCGACCTGCTGCGATTGACATTGGAGCGGGGACTAACCAACGAAGTATCGCTCGAACGGGAATTGGAATTCCTCAGCGCTTATCTTTCAATCGAGAAGGTACGCTTTGGCGAACGTTTGAAAGTCAAAATCCATATTGACGAGAACATTCTCAGTGCTCTGGTTCCTACTTTCCTGTTGCAGCCGCTGGCGGAAAATTCCATCCGTCATGGCATCGCAAGCCGTTCTGGCGATGGGTGGATTGAAGTCAAGGCAGAACAACAGAACGGAACATTATTGATTGAAGTGATTGACGGCGGAATACAATCACGCCGGGCAAAGAAAAAACATGAACGGAGCGGTGTGGGTCTTGAAAATATACAACAGCGATTGCAAAAATTATATGGTGCAGAATTTTATTTTGATTTCAAGGAGAACGATACGCACGGTGCAACAGTGAAAATGACTATACCGCTGAAAATCCCTGTTTCTTCCATACCTACATGAAAGCTCACTCAAAAATATCCTTCCTTATCGTTGACGACGAACCACTGGCCCGTGAAGGGTTACGGGAGATACTGAAAAGTGAAAAGGACTTTTTAAATATCGGAGAAGCGGAAAATGGGGAAGAAGCTGTTCACAAAATAGTCAAACGAAAACCGGATATTGTCTTCCTTGACATTCAAATGCCGGAGATGGATGGGTTCCAAGTCCTCTCTGCAATTCCCCGTAAAATACTGCCGCTTGTCGTATTTGTCACCGCGTATGATGAATTTGCCGTCAAAGCGTTTTCAACGAACGCACTCGATTATATTTTAAAACCGATGGATATGGACAGAGTGCGATTATCCCTGCACCGCGTGCGGGAGATAATCCAGCTGAAGCAATCTGCGGATTATTCAGAAAAAGCGATGGAGGTGCTGAAATCGTTCCAACCGCAAACAAAATATGCAGAGCGGATTACGGTTCGCGCGAAAGAGAAAATCTACTTTGTGGAAGTGGCTGATATCCGCAGGATCGAAGCCGCTGAAGACTATATATATGTCCACACCGTGCATGGAAAACACATCATGCGTGAGACCATGCATGGTATCGAACAACTGCTCGATCCTTCTCAGTTTGCTCGTGTTCACCGTTCGCATATTGTCCGGATAGATTTTGTCAAAGAATTACAGCCAATGCATCATGGCGATTATATTGCGATACTCAAAGATGGAGTGAAGTTGACAATAAGTAGAAAATATAAAAGTATATTTCAACGATGACACACCGTGTTTTAAACTCTCCATTCGCTTTTCATCCTTTGTAACCACCACTTCACCGCAAAAAGGTTTATACGTCCGACTGAATTATGTAGTTTGTATACAACATAATTCATACGGAGTATTTATGCTAAAAATATTTTTGCTGACTATTATTCTCTCATGTACTCTCTCTGCCCAATACTTTACCAAAATAACCACAGGGCCTCACGTGAATGACGGTGGTGATTCCCGTAGTGTCAATTGGGTAGACTATGACAATGACGGTGATCTCGACCTGTTTATTACAAATGGCCCAAGCTCTCGTGCAAATAATTTTTTATATAAGAACAACGGCGATGGTACATTCCAAAAAATTACCGATGTATCCGTTGTCAATGATCTCGGAAGCTACGACGGCAGTTCGTGGGCAGATTATGATAACGACGGATTTATCGATGTGTTTTCTGTAACATGGTATGGACAGACAAACAGTTTACACCGCCAGCGAAACGGCATGTTCGAGAAAATAACTTTCGGTAGCGTTGCCACAGATAAGACGTACTCCGAAACCGCAAGCTGGGCAGACTACGATAATGACGGTTATGTTGATTTGTATGTAACCAACAGTGCCGGGAAACTGGGCAACTTTCTCTATCACAACAATGGGGATGGAACATTTTCTAAAATAACTACCGGGGCAATAGTCATCGACGCCAAACCTTCCCGAGGTGTCAGTTGGTGCGATTTTGACAATGACGGTTATGTTGATCTATTTATTGCCCATGAAGCGAACAACAATAATTCCCTCTACTGGAATAATGGAGACGGTACTTTTACGGCCGAGACAAGCGGCGCGATCGTCAATGACGGCGGAGATTCATTCGGATGCAGTGTGGGTGATATCAATAATGACGGCTATTATGACGTTTTTGTTGCCAACTATTCTAATCAAAATAATTTCCTTTATCTCAATAACGGAAAGAGAACCTTCACCAAAGTCACCGCCGATACTGTTGTGAACGACCATGGCTATTCGATTGGCAGCACATTCGGCGATTTCGACAATGACGGATATCTTGATCTATTCGTAGCGAATGGATTCAGCGGAAGTTCGAAGACAAAAAATTTTCTTTATCATAACAATGGAAACGGAACATTTACGAAGGTCGATACGGGAGTTGTATCAACAGATCTTGGATGGTCGTACGGGACAGCATGCGGAGATTATGACCGTGATGGAGACCTTGATATTTTTACAGCAAATTGTTTCGGAGGGAATCAAAACAATTCGCTTTATAGAAATGAAGGAAATGATAATTCATGGCTCACGATACAGTTGATTGGAAGGATATCGAATTTTTCTGCAATTGGCGCACTGGTAAAAGCAAAAGCGATAGTGAATGGGAATTCCATCTGGCAAGTTCGTGACGTCTCCGGACAATCAGGGTATTGCGGACAAAATCTTGAGGTCCACTTTGGATTGGGGAATGCAACCCAGATTGATTCGCTCATCATTGAATGGCCTTCCAGACAGAGGACGATACAAACAAACGTGGGTGTCAAGCAGCATTTGAAAATCACTGAATCTGCACCCAATGGAATTTTTGCCGGTGCTGTGCAGATTGATAAATTCCGTCTTCACCAAAATTATCCAAATCCATTTAATCCATCTACGGCAATACAGTTTGATCTCCCTTATCAATCTTTTGTTTCACTCAAAGTATATGATGGAATAGGAAGACAAGTGACAACAATTGTCTCAGAAGAAATGTCAGCAGGAAGCTATACAAAGAAATGGAATACGAACGGAATGCCAAGTGGTGTCTATTTTTATCGTCTTCAGGCTGGAGCTTATATCGAGACAAAAAAAACCCTTTTGCTCAAATAGTATAAAGATCATTGTGCTTTTTTCCAATTCTCGGTTCATGTGGTAAATAAAATACACAAAAACCGAACGATTATCAAAAGAAGGATTTCATTCTTAACGACAAGTTTGCTCTAAGTCTCCCTGCTATCTTTGTCGAAAACAATATCAGAACCGTGCCGATATTCCTATCGATGGAATAATCGGCGGTAAATTCACACCATCTTTCGCCGATTGATTATTTTCAATATAATAATGATAGGTAATAATATTTTTAGCCATGAGTAAATTGCTCACATCCAGAAAAGCCGATGTAGCAAGTCCGAATAGCCCGAAACTTTTCGTAATTCGTATATCCATGCAGCGATACGATGGCAATCGTTCTGAGTTCGGTGCACCTGAAATCCAATCCCAATTACCACCAGTACTATTGAGATGGGCAGACAATGGTGTGTAGGGATATCCACTTCCGTACGTATAACGCATTGCAAGGTTCCATGCACTCCCAAGTTCTAAATCTCCTACGATGGCAAGTGTATGTCGTTGATCAGTATTCCGGGGGAAAGAGCCATAATGATCATTCACTATATCTTGCATCGCCTCCAGATAACTATAACTCATCCATCCATAAAAACCGGGTACCGAATACATCAGGTACATATCTAGTCCTTTCGATTCTCCAACCGCATCATTCTTTCGCGAGTAATAGACATACCCGTAGCTTGTCTGCATTGCACTCATAAGATTTTCATATTTCTTGGAGAAACATTCCACCTTCAATTTTAAAAAGCTTCGTTCTTCAGGGTCAAAACTTACAGCATAATCAACACCCAGGACATAATGAATTGCTTTCTGAGATTGAGTATTCGTATCAGATGCAACTGGATATGCCACCTGACGATAGTTTGGTGATTGGTAGTAATCTCCCCACGCACCTCGTATCGTAAGTCCTCCTCCAATTTGATACGCGAGATTAATTCGCGGGCTCCATGTAAGCTCCTTGTTCAAATCGAAATAATCAAATCGGCCACCTATATTCAGAAGAAAGTGATCGTTTAACTGAACAACATTTTCAACATACCCCGCGAATTTCAATGACTGTGTATTCATCTGATTGTCTAAAGCATCATTCTGATTATCAATTTGGTGACTGAAGTTCGTATCCGGATAATTCCCATAATTATTATGATTATAATCAAAATTGGCAGTCTGGTCTATCGTACGTTGAAATATTTGATCTTCGTTATACGTGATATGCTGATAACTCAAACCTGTTTTAATCCAATAACATGGTGAGAGCTGCTGATCAAGCGTCGAATTCAATTCAATCGTACGAATAAGAAGATTATTATTATACTGCTGATCAGTATGTGTATAATAGAAAAAGAAATATCCTCGTCCATCGGCAAGATATTGATGCCAATGATTGTATCGAGATCGTTCGTTTTCACGTTCATCGTACATCGAGAGTTCTGTTTTTAAAATCGTCGATGACGATAGGATGTTCACACTTTGGAGTGCGAGAAGCGTACTATAGTATTGCCCGTGAGAATCAGTTGAATCGTCCCATTGTTCTGTATGTGTGAAACCATCGCTGGTAGAATAATATCGGTTGGGTCCACTGCGCTTTGTTGTAGGACTCTCTGTAAATTCATCTCCTGCATTGATAAATTTGAAGAGCAATTTATGACCTGAATTCAATGCAAAGTCAACGACACCTTGAATATCATAGAATGTGGGAACAACGTCTGCCTTCTGGTTGGCAAGTTTAAATATATATTCCAAATATGTCTTTCTCGCGCCAATAATAAATGATCCTTTCTCATTGAGCGGTCCCTCTGCGAGGACATCAACGTCAGTCAAACTTAAGCTTGCTGCTCCTGTATATCGTTCTTTGTTTCCTTCACGATATTCAACATTGAGAACCGAACTCATTTTGTCCCCGTACCTTGCCGGAAATCCCCCCGTCATCAGATCCATCTTATTGACCATGTCTGTATTCAGAATACCAATACTGTAATTTCCTGCCTCCTTCATGTGATAAGGATCGTACACTTGAGTGCCATTCACGAGTACAAGATTCTCATCTGGATTTCCCCCGCGCACATTAAACTTGGCGTTGAATTCATTGTTCGTCGAAACCCCCGGGAGCATTTGCACGCTTCGCAGAACATCTGGGAATATCGATGTGCTGGTTTTGATTTTTTCACTTTGCAGAGAAAGCGCGCTTGTATTCGCAAGTTCGTTATCGCTTCCCTGATACGCATAGATAGTCACATCCTGCAAAAGGACATCCATGGCAAAAAGATTAATTGAAAGTTGAATATCCTTGTTTACAGTAATGGGAATTTCTTCTGTTTGATATCCAACATAGCTAACGCGGAGTGTGTCGTTTCCTTGCGGCAGGTTTAACAAGAACTTTCCCTTCGCGTCTGTTGCAATTCCTTGTTGTGTCCCCTTCATAACAATAGTAGTGAAGACAAGCGGCTCGTGCGTCAAACCATCACGGACAACTCCGCTTACGTTGTATGTTTCAAACTGAACCGGATCAGCCTTCTTCACAACGATCTGGTTGTTAATTCTACTGAAAGCTACGCCAAACACTTTGGCGAAATCCTGAAGAACCTGATATAGAGACTTCTCTTGTTGATTTATTTTTATTTTCTCGCCGAGCGGCACTTCTTCTTTGACGTAAAAGAATTTGAAGTCTGTTTGCTGCTCAATAAGCTGGAATGCTTGTTCGAGAGAAATATTTTCTCTGCTCATTTTTATTTTCACATCTTGAAGTTTTTTGTCTTCGGGAAACTGCGAGAATATTATTTGGTTGAACACCAGGACTTGCAGCACTACCCCCCATAACGTGTAGGAAGCAGTTATCCGAAACGTACGTAATACAATATTTTTCGTATGCAACGTCATCCTTGAACCCGCAATTCCTTTTTCCGTGACCAATGTTCTTTGCAGGTTAAATGTAGACCAAATTTATCGGAGTGCATAAAGTCTCACTCCTCTCGTTGTCGAGAACAGTATCAGAATCGTACCGACATACCAAACGTCGGCAGAATCGACCAGAGTTTTACTTCTTCCCTTGAGGGATTGCCCAGGTAATCAAAGTTATATCGATATGCCTGAACATTTGCAAAATTGAAGAGATTACTGACGTCAAGAAACACTGATGTCGATTTCCCGAAAATCTGAAAATCTTTGTTGATTCTTACGTCAACGCGTTTGTACGGCGACATATAATCTGAATTGGGAGATTCTTGTATCCAACTCCAGATTTGGCCATTTTTAACTGCAACTTGTGGAGTATACGCATATCCGCTGCCGTACACAAAACGCAGGCTCATCGTCCAATCACTTCCAAGTCCAAATTCACCTGTTGCTGCGATGGTGTGGCGTTGATCCGTATTCCGGGGAAAAGAATGCCCAAGCGTATCATGAATCAGCCTTTGATCTGATTGAAGATATCCGTAACTGATCCATCCATAAAATCCGGGATGTGAGTATGTAATGCATCCATCGATTCCCCAAGCCTCTCCTGTCGCATCGTTCTTGCGTGAGTAATATACCATTCCTTCACTTGTTTGCCTTGCGGATATAAGATTGTCGTATCGCTTACGATACCCTTCTAATTTGATTTTTAAGAAGTGCTGTATTAGGGGGTTGAACATCATAGTATAGTCGACACCGAGCACCGAGTGAATCGCACGTTCCGATTGTGTGTTTGTATCCGATGCAACCGGATAAGCGATCTGACGATAAATAGGAGATTGATAATAATATCCCCACGCTCCTCGAACAACCACTCCACTTCCCGTTCGATATGCAACGTTTATCCGCGGACTCCATGTGAGGTCCTTATTCAAATCGAAATAATCGAAACGGCCGCCTATGTTGAAGAGCAATTGATCATTCAACTGGATAATGTTTTCAAGAAATCCGGCAGCCTTGTAAGATTGCGTGTTAATTTCCCCCGTCATATTAGCATCATAATTTTGAATGTACGGATGTACTGTTGTGTAAGGGTACATGCTAAAATTTTCTGACCTCTCGCCACGACTTTGATATATCAGATCCTGGATGTAATTGATATGTTGATAACTGGCTCCCGCCTTCATTCCATAAGAAGAAATTAACTGCACATCAAATGATGAATTCAGTTCTAAGGTTTGGATGCGGAGATTATTTCTGTAGAGATGTTCATTCTTATAATTATCAAAAATATTTGCCGACCCATACATTCCTCGATAGTTGTAAAAGTCATCGTTCCAGGAATTCTCTTCGTCACGTTGATCATAAATAGATATCTCGGATTTTACCAAAGCTGAGGAAGAGAGAATCGTCATACTCTGGAGCGCAATCATGTTGCTGTAATAGCTTGCACGAGCATCGACGGAATCACCCCATTTGCGGCTCGTCGGGACCGGAGACCCTTGCGGGTACTCTGTGGCGAATATTGGTCCGTGGACATTTCGATCCGGATTATTAAAGAAGGTATCGCCGGCATGTATAAATTTCAGTAAAAAATTTTGCTTGGGATTCAATGAATAACCGATAACCCCTTGAACGTCATAGAAGGAAATATTGATATTCGGGTCTGCATCTAACATTTTTAAAGCGTACTCGATATAACTTTTTCTTCCTGCAATGATAAACGAACCCCGTTCTCCAATTGGACCCTCTACCAGTGCATCGACATTCGTCATACTCAAACTTACTGTTCCTTGTACGCGATCTCGATTTCCTTCGCGATAGTCAATATTGAGCACCGAGCTCATTCTATCACCATACCGAGCGGTAAATCCGCCCGTGATAAGATCCATCTTCCGGATCATATCAACGTTGAAAATTCCGATGCTTGCGTTGGACGCCTCTTTTATATGAAACGGATCGTAAACTTGTGTACCATTCACCAGAACGAGATTTTCGTCCTGATTCCCGCCGCGCACATTAAATTTTGCACTAAACTCATTATTGGTCGATACTCCCGGCAGCATCTGAATAGATCGCATAACGTCCGGAATGGCTGATGTGATATTTTTAATGTTGTCGCTTTGAAGAGAGAGCATGCTGACTTCACTCTGATCTTCCACATCCCACCGGTGTGCATAGACCGTTACATCTTGCAAGAGCATATCCATCGTATACAAGCGAATCGTTAAAGGAATATCCTTTTGTTCTGAAAGGGCAACGACTTCAGTCTTGTACCCAACATAACTGCATCGAAGGTGATTAGTGTTTTGAGCAAGAACAATCGTGAATCTCCCGCTGGCATCCGTCATTGTTCCTTGTTGTGTTCCGTCGACAATAATGCTGGCAAAGGCAAGCGGTTCATTCGTGGAAGCATCACGAACAGTACCCTGCACTTTATATGTTTTAGGCAGAACATTTCCGTTTTTTTTAGCAACAATTTGATTGTTAATTCTGCTGAAAGCTAAGTCGAACTCTTTACCAAAATCCTGAAGGATCTGATAAAGAGATTCTTCTTCCTGAGGTATTATAATTTTATCATGGAGCGGCACGTCTTCTTTGATATAAAAAAACTTGAAATCAGTCTGCTGTTCAATCATGTGGAATGCCTGCTCGACAGAAATATCTCTGCCAGTCATCTTTATCCGCACATCTTCAAGTTTCTTATCTTCTAAACGTTGAGAAGCAAGAAGGTTGTTCTTAAAAAGGGTTTCTAATGCTAATCCAATGAATGAACAAAAAATGAATATTTGAAATATCTGAATTATTTTACTTTTCATAAAAAACGATCTTCTTCAGTTCATTGTTTTCCTTACTCGTTTTATAGGCTAAACCTGTTGCCTTCTCGATGACTTTCACTACCGTCCAAAATGATTCATTTTTAAAGTTAGCTTTAATGGTTCGATCGGCTAATACTTGATCCGCTATTTCAAACTTTACGCCAAAATATCTTTCCAGAGGAACGAGTACTTTTGACAATGGTTCATTATCAAAGACAAGGATGTTGTCTTTCCATCCTAGAGCTTTTTGAGATTCGAATAGTTCTATTGTACTTGTTTCTTTCTCCTTATTGTAAATCAATTGCTGCGCGGGCGATAAAATGACATCCTCTTTCTTTGCCCCGGAATTGTTTGTGGATACTTCTACTTTGCCCTCCTCCAGTGAGACCGCTATTATTTCTTCGCTTGGGAATGCGCTGATATTAAACTTCGTTCCAAGATCAGTCGTTGAAACCTTTCCCGTATGAACAACAAACGGTTTGTTCGCTTGCTGAGTAACTTCAAAGTACGCTTCACCTTCTAGAGAGACCTCACGCAAATCTTCACCGAAGCGCACAGGGTATTTCAATTTGCTATCGGCATTGAGCGTTATCTTCGTTCCATCAAGCAATGTGACAATACTCTTTTCCCCCATGACTGTTTTCTTTTCATTCCACGCCATTAAAACCGATCTCTGTTTCAGGACATTGACGACGAACAAAGCCCCCGTGACAAGAATAATCAGAACTGCGAATGATGCGGCAATTCGTAGGTACATCGGCCGATAAAAAAATATTGTATGTTGTTTTACATCCTTTTCCCATCGAAATGATGGATGGTGACTCCGGATCTTAGCCGTAAGCACTTTGATGCCTCTTTCGATATTGTATTCAGACGATGGCTCTCCGTGTCCTGCTTTTTCCCATTTCTCAGTGATCGTATTGAATAAAACGGAATACTTCTTTTGTTTTACCAATGAATTCAAATGTTCAATCTCATCGACAGATGCCTCCCTCGATAAGTACTTTGTGGCTAATGTAAGGAATTCTTCTTTTTTCATATTATCACCTATTCAGTAACTTAGAAAAAGGGTTATATCTCTAAGACAATATTTATCATACCAACCTACTATGATACATCAAAATAAATTTCATGGAAGCTGTTGAAGAATAAATTATTGAAGCAAAGATAACACGCGCTTTTAATGCAGGTAATTATTACGCGGTTGTTGCTATGATAAGAATAAAACAACGGTGGAATTCAAAGATGGGTTCCGAATAATGTTAATAAGCGATCGCGATAGTTGCGGCTCAGATTCAATTGTGTAGAATCAGACAAGGTTATGATATAATTGCCATGATTAAGCGACTCTAATTCTTTGATGCGTTCAACATTCACAATCGCCGATCGACCGATGCGAAGAAATTTCTCTGAATCCAGCCTCACTTCCACATCTCCTATTTTCTGATGGACAATGTGAGTCTTTCCCTTGCAATGCAATCGGATATAATCTCCCCACGCTTCAATCCAATCGATATCGTCAGAGTGCACAATAATCAAACGTCCATTTGACTTCACCAGCATTTTTTTTAGGGCCGATTGCTTTTGAACAATAGTTTGACGTGCGAATAAATCTTCGAGTGAACGCTTACAAGAATTTAATTCTTGATAGAGATTTTCAATTTGCGATCGGGTTTGTTCGTTGCATGCCGCAGAATCTGAGAAATGTTGTGGTAAAGAAGAAGACATTGACAATGATCTCAACTTTTTCTGTTTATACGGAAATTCCGTCGGAAAAGTTGCTCCAAAATAACGACTATAGTTAAATTACCAAATCTTCAAATGCACGCTGTCTGCACTCCACATAGCTATTAGAAAATATCAGCAGTCAGTACACAATAATGGCGACACTTATCCTTAGGAATAATCCTTAAGAACAGTAATCGCCATGTAAATAATAAGGTGAAGCTTTTTGTTACTTTTGCAGAACTAATTTTATTACTTCAGAAAATTCTCCAGATCGCATTATGCAGAAATAGATTCCGCTTGGAAGATTCCTCGCATTCCACTGTAATTGATGATCTCCAGCAGATACAACGCCATCCACGAGCGTTACAACTTCTTGTCCAATGGAATTGTAGAGCTTCAGCGTAACATGTGCTGATTTTGGAGTATGGTATGTAATGTTGGACGTTGGATTGAATGGATTAGGCCAATTTTGTGATAACACAAAACCATCCGGTTCCGCAATTCTTTGGCGTGGGGATGTAACTCCAGTAGTGCCAATTACCTGAATTTCGCTGAGTTGGTTTGTTCCTATCCCTGCGTTGTGTGCCAAATCAAGATGATTATCACACATTTGAGTTTTACTTCCAGCAACGAGTAGCTGTGTAGCTTCAGGATTGTATCCCATCCTCTGTGTGGCAATTGAATCGGTTGCAACGGGATCTCTCCCAACGATTAAGATGTTGTCTGCACAAGTTCTAAAGGCATTGCCGTCTGGCACTTCAGCACCTCTTGAATTTTTTATACCATCGGATACTACAAGATGAATTGGCCTTGCCATATTTAGATCACAAATTGATCGTGGTAAACCTGTATATGCATTTCCTCCAGCTACATGTTGATGAAGTTGGGATCGCCATCCGGAGGAACCTGAAAGTTGGTAATAAGAGATAGGGGTAATGCCAATCAAATTCTTCATTCCGTTTGTTATGCCTGCTGTTCTATGTTCCTTCATTTTCGGGATAGAAATAAAAAAATTAATTTCAGAAGATGTTAAAATTCGATTTAACTTGATAGTGCTATAGTAATATGCATTAGTACCCACTGGTACATCTGCAAAAGATGTATACGGTGCTGTATTGTTGAGATTTACAACGTTAACCCCCAAAGATTGTTGCACGGCTTTGTACCCATAGTTGTCATAGGAGCCTTGATCCCAAATCGCCTCAACAATATAAATATCAGCTGGACGAACACCGCCATCGATTAAAAGCTGTCCGACCGCACGAAGCACTTCAGGATGCGTGAAGATAGATTCTACTGCGGGAACTCCTTTGAGGTATTGGCTTGTTGCTGGACTTGTTCCGCCAGTTATGTTAATTTTTATTGCAATTTTATTCCCTGCGCTTGCTATATCACTTATTCCACCTATATCCTCGAATAGACCCTGAATTTTTGTTTTTAATGTTACCGGATCATAATCAGTCGCAGCAGCCACTCCTACTTTAACTGGAGTGACAATTGAACTCTTCTGCGTTTGCGCAAAAAGCTGTTCCGATTTTGTAAATGGGTTGAGGGCAATCCCAGCAGCTGCAGCTCCAGCAGTTGTTAGAAATTTTCTCCGAGAGGATTTCAGATGTGAGTCGTTGGAATCATCATTCTTTTTCATTTTGTCCTTCTTTGTATGGTTTATTAAATATGATAATGAAAAACAAGATTATCTATTTCTGTCTGTCAAATATAGGTTGCCTTTCTTCTTGAAAGTCAACATACACATTCGCTAAAGAACTTTGCTTTGGAGCGTCTATTGTGAAAACTTTTCTGCTGCACTTCCAACCGTTTATAACTTTTATTAATATAGTAATTCTTCAACTTAACTACTATCTTTTTATCACCTTCATCATTTCACGTTCTTCAAAATCGCGAACAAGTTTTTCAAGTTAGAAAAGTCAATCCAAAATTGTGGCTATAGTTATTTTACCATATCTTCACACGCAAGCTATCTGCACGCCACAGTGCATCGCCTAGGTTAATACTAAAGGGTAGAGGGAACTCCAGAATATCGGCGAGAGAATGTGAGGAAGAGAATATCACTGAATTCTAACGATTAATTTTTAAAAAGTATTTCGACTTCCTTTCCGGAAAGCTCACGAAATATTGGCATGAGAAGCAGTTTCGCATTGTTCTGACAAGTGTTTTCATAACCGATGCTTTTGGCCTCATCGATTATTGCCAGTTCGGCATTTTTATATCCTTCATCAATCAGATGTGCAGTAGAGAATCCACCCCATTGCACATTGTAGATTTTTGATTTCTCGTGATTGATTTTTGACATCAATATTTCTGGTTTTGGCAATGTGATAGAGACTTGCGTGCCGGATTCGACGATATCTTCCTTCTTCACTTTCTCAAGATCAATTCCTGCAAAGACTTCGCCGGCTACAATTAGAACCGCTTTTGCGTTTGGCAGGAAAAACGGCCGCTCAGCAGTTTGTTCTAACACATCCTTAATATTTATTTTAACAAGTTCCAGCTTCCCCATCTTTTCAATTTTATCAACGGAGAGATGGTGTTCCGCTTTGGATTTCTCGGTCATGCCTTTATATATAAATATTCCGGCGATACCGCTGCCGCATACAACAACAATTAGAAGAATAATAATGAGAATAGTTCTATTCATGATTACCTCCTGCCTCATAAAATCCTTGTTGAATGATCTCCGACGTGAAACGACTCAACATCAATGGTTCCTTCATCGAGAAGAAATCCGGGAAAATCTTCAGTTGCTGCTATCGTATCAAGCGGCAAGAGAAGTTTATCATTGGGATAGACGACTAACTGATCCCCCCATGGAATAGGAGCATCTTTACCAAAGGTAGTTCTCAACGTGTCATGACTTCGAGTCCACGTTCCGCCATAATAAAATGTGAACTTAAAAAAGCCCGTGCCTTCAAATTCTACATGTCCATTACGCCTGAACGTGATCGTAGCAGTTCTCATCTCTGCCTTGAAATGTCCTTTGAGAATGACTTTACTCTGAAAATTTTCTGCATTGAAGTTCAAAGGATCAGTAAAGGAGAAGCTCAGTCCAAGTACATAGATGAACAACGGAAGAAACATTTTCACCTTTAATGGTCCGCTTTCTTTATAAATATGCTTCGAAGTGAGAATCATCATCACAACGATTCCTGCTGCCAGCATAACAATAATAATTTTTACAACAAGAGGTACTAATCCGCCAATTTGTTTCCAGTAGTACTCCGTTTTGACAATCAGAAGCAGCGCTCCCGTCAGTATCAGAGCGTCCTTATTCCATGTTTTGAGTGTATCATTGTTGATCATTCTTCATCACCAGATCTTTACGCGTAGATTCTCTGGACGCCACATCACGTCACCTTCTTGTATATGAAATGTCGTATAGAACTCTGGAATATCGGCGAGAGGTCCTATCACACGAAACTTGGCTGGCGAATGCACATCGCTTTTTACCTGGCTCGCTATTCCTTCCGGACGCATATTGATCATCCAAGCAAATGCGTAGGCAAGGAAAAACCGCTGGTTTGGATTCAATCCGGCGATGATCTCATTGTTCTTAAACTGCAGAGTATTCTTAAACGCTTCAAATCCCATCATCACGCCGGCAAGATCGGCAATATTTTCACCCTGCGTCAACTCGCCGTTGATATGTAAACTGTCCACAGCAATATAACCGTCAAACTGCTTGACGATCATTTTCGTCTTGGCAAAGAACTTTGAGCTATCCTCAGCCGTCCACCAATTGTTGAGATTGCCGTTTTCATCATACTGACAGCCTTGATCATCGAAGCCATGTGTAATTTCATGCCCAAATGTGGAGCCGCCGATAATAGAATAGAGAAGTGCATCATCTGCAAGCACCCGTTCATATCCCGGCACAATGATGTTGCAGCCCGGAACGCAAATTTCATTGTTCGATGGATTATAGTACGCATTATACGTCTGCGGCTGCATATCCCATTCGGTTCGGTCTACCGGCTTTCCGTATTTAGAAATCATATACCCAAAGTCCCAGGCATTTGCATTCATAACATTTTTGACGAATGAGGACCTGTCGATTTCCATACTACTCAAGTCTTTCCATTTATCCGGATAGCCAACTTTCATAATCACCGTGTTCAGCTTTTTTAGTGCCTTCTCTTTCGTTGCTTCGCTCATCCAATCGAGATTCTTAATCCGCTCGGCATACACGCGCTTAATCGCATTTCCAATTTCCAATAATTTTTCCTTTGTTCCTTTGGGAAGAGATTCTGCGCAATAGACTTGACCGATGAGTTCTCCGAGCGAGCGGTCACTCTGTTCCACGACACGTTTCCATCGCGGTTTCGGTTCAGGAACACCGCGCAAGACTGTGGAATAGAAACTAAAATTCTCCAAATACGTTTTATCATCTACATAGCGTGCAAGACTGCTCACAAGATGATATTTCAGATAATCCTTCCAATTTTCAAGCGAAAAAGATTGTAGATAACCGTCGAGCGCGGTGAGAAATTCAGGCTGGCCAACAATCACTGTGTCCACGCGAATCCGAAATCCAGCATTCTCCGCGAAGACTGTCCAATCGAAATGTGGCGTAGAAGACAGCAATTGTTTATACGAGATCTTATTATAATTCTTTACGGGATCACGGGTATCTTCCTTCTTTCTGGAAGTTGTAGCAATCGCTGTCTCTAGTTTCATAATATTCGTGGCGGCAAGCTGCGATTTACTATCATTATAACCTATGATCTTGAACATTCTACCGATATGCTCAACAAATTTTTGGCGGATTGATAGAGATCGTTCGTCAGTGTCCAAGTAAAATCTGCGATCAGGTAAACTCAGTCCGCCTTGGGATATGAAGATTGCATTTTTACTGCTAATCCTATCATCCTGTGCAACACCAAACCTAAACAGCGGAGCTCCTGCAACGACATGGAGGTTCGCGGCTGCTTTGGCAACATCCATCAGGTTTTTTATTTTATCAATCATAGCAATATCGTTCTTCAGATCGGCAATGCCATGGGCATTGAGCGCAATGCTGTCCATTCCGGTTCTGAAGAAATCGCCGATCTTTTGCTTATTGCTCCCCTTCTCAGCATTTGTTATTGCGGCGGAGGATTCGCATACATTGCGGATTTGTTCGTTAATCGTATCCTGTATAATTTGCCACAGACCATTGCTTGCCTCGCTTGCAGGAATCGGATTTTCCTTGAACCATTTCCCGTTGGCATACAGAAAAAAGTCATTACCCGGTTTTACAGTAGAATCGATGTGCGCAATCAAAGGATCGATGGACGCTCCGATCTGACTGAAAGAGAATGAAAAACAAAACAGGACAATCGCAAATGCTGAAACAACGGTGGATTTATTCATGGTACATCCCTTTAAAAGTTATTCAACGCTGCATGATCTTTGTAGTAATCAAACTATAATTTGCGAAAATAGAAACAGGAAAGAATAAGTAAAATACTGATCGGAATACTTCAATCAATTTTTCGATGTGAATTCCGACATAATTGACTTTTAACATTGCGAAAAAATAAGCGATTAGATTTATTATTAATTTTCTATTCAAGAGCAATCGATCTAAAATAAATAATTATTTCACACCTCCTATTGTGTTGAATATTGAGAGAGATGAAAAAATGTTATTGGAAACATGAACATTTTATTATAAGATATATGGAGTTTTCGAAGTTAAAGTTTGAATATTTGGTGCTGTCCTAATTTGAAATAGGACTTCGTTTTTAATTCGTTTTCAATCATTACTATTTTTCCGTTTTCACTTAAAAGCCTGATATATGAATTATGTTCATCTTGTCAAGTGCGTTTTTTACCTTTTTACATTAAATTTTCAACACCTCATATTTCACTTGATTAAGATGCTATTAACTTGTTATATTACAGCCAGTTGTAAAACAATAAATCCCTCATTTTGTTCTTTTAAATAATCTTTGAAAAATATTGCATTGCGTTCATTTAAATAAAAGTTTGGTGGTATCTCTTTTGCCATCAAAGAGACCCGCATACATAACCTCGTAAGAGCATGTTCTTGCGGTATGAGACCATGAAGAGGTCTCACTGTCGATGCTTCAATCGGCTGAATGGCGAGAAGCCCGCTACAATTGTGTACAACCACAATGCTGAGCGGAAGCCTCGTCGAACTCAAGGGCATTGTAACGTTCAATGGTCTTGACGTGGTAGCAACGCCACGATAATCCTGCCATTCCATTAACGGTATGGAGCGCTCCTGCCTTTTTCAATGGATACTACAATGAGAAAGACGGAAATCAAAGTAGAGGTCAAAATTGATGTTGCTGCTATTTTAGTTGTTATCATCAGCACATTGTTACTTCTACTTCGTTAATAGCATGGCGAGCCTAAAAACTCGCCATGCTCCTTGTTTATCCAAAAGCACAATGCAACACTTTTCAAAGAACAAAAAAACTTTATTTTGTACTTGACACTGTAATATACATTACGTAATTTATATCCGTAATATGATTACGGAGAAGACAATGAAACTGCATATACCAAAACAACCAATTCTTGATGAACTCCAAAAATTGGTAAACGAACATTCAACTCTATTAGACAGACATTCTGAAATAGAGTTGAACCTCCACGCTGTTGAGGAAAAGATTAATTCTTTAAAAGATGCATATAAAACTTTTTTTGGAGAAGAGCCGTCTATCTTGCTTCCCTCATCGCTCAATTCAAGTTTAGGCGATTTCCTTGAAATCATTCTCAAAGAAAATAATACGCTGGAAATCAATCGGGCTATCGAACTTCTTAGAGAAAAGAGAGTAAAGCTTAGTTTAAATAATCCAAGAAATGTTTTAGCGAATCTGGTAAAAAAGGATAAGAAGAAACGCTTTACACGGTTAGAAGACGGAAGGATTTCTTTGCGTGAAACAAAGTGAAATAAATAGGCATGCTCTAAATCTTGTACGAAATCTAAGTTGTCAGCTAAAGTCCCGTACTGCTTTTGGGTGTACGAAGACGGCAAAGCTGGAAATGCTGAGAGATAACCTGATCGGAAGGACTCAGCAGATTTCAGAGCATGCTTTTTTTGATTCTTAATAAACAATGAGCCTGTAAGTGCTTGAACACTTACAAGCTCCGATAATCCAAGCCCGAATGAACGGACATTGAACCACACTCTAATTTCGTTCATTGCGGGGATAAAGTCAACCCCAAACTTTAGGAGCTTCGCAATGAACACTTTACCACTCTCTAAAAAAGCCTTAATTCTATCAAGTTTAGTTGAAGGGCTTTCCATTCGTAGTATTGAACGCTTAACAAATACACACAGAGACACGATCATGCGCTTGCTTGTTGAAGCCGGAACAAGGGCAAGCGATATTCTCGACAGCCAATTAGTAAACCTCGAAAGTAAGTTCATCGAAATTGACGAGATATGGACGTACGTCGGAAAGAAACAAAGACACGTTTTACCGCGTGAAAAAGATAATACCGAATTAGGCGACCAATACGTATTTATAGCGTTAGACGCGGAAACCAAACTTGTTCCATTGTTCATAGTTGGGAAAAGAACTGGAAAAACCGCATATTCGTTTATTTCTGATTTAAGGGGACGCATTAAAACCCGCTTTCAACTTTCTTCTGATTCGTTTGGTGCATACTATGAAGCCGTCCATCGTGTATTCGGCTCTGATATTGATTATGGACAAATTCATAAAAGTTATCGTGAACCAAGCACAAGCGAAAAACGCTACTCTCCTCCATGTATAGCAAGCGTAACATTGAAATCCTTAATCGGTGAACCCATTAGAGAACACATTTCCACAAGTTACATTGAACGCCAAAACTTGACCATGAGAATGCAAATGCGTAGATTTACTCGACTCACAAACGGCTTTTCCAAGAAATTCGATAACCTGAAAGCCAATCTTGCCTTGTATTTCTTTTACTATAACTTTGTTCGCGTTCATCAATCCTTACGGGTTACACCTGCAATGCAAGCAAATGTAACGAATCATATTTGGAACTTTGAAGAACTATTAACTAACCGACAATTAAAACAAGCCGCATAGGGGAATAATCATGCCAATTCATGTGATTCATTTTTACACATCAGTTTCCTATGAAAGTTGCAACCAATTAAAAAACGTTTGTTTAGATGCAGTAAGACAAAAAGCACCTGAAATTCATATTCATCTATCCAGTGGCGGTGGAAGCACATTGTATGGATTCACTCTTTATAATTTTATTAAATCCCTGCCCGTTCCCGTTACTATTCATAATTTAGGAAGCGTGGAATCTATCGCAATGATAATTTTCTTGGCTGCGCCCAATCGCTTGTCCTGTTCTCATAGTAGATTCCTCCTTCATTCTTTGCAGTGGGACTTTACAGCCGCCACAAGCGTAGATCATGCCAGACTCAGAGAACATGCATCCGCGCTCAACAACGACATGGAGAGATACATTGACATTTTCAAAGAACGCACTCAAGGAGCGAAAGAACCCATCGACGTTGCCGCCTGTCTCTCCGGTAATGAGAGATTTATCACAGCCGCCGACTCCATCAAATCGGGAATCACTCATAAAGTTGTTGATGCCACCATTCCCAAAGATGCAATTAATTGGTGGGTTAATGTATAAGACTTTCATGGCTAATTAGGACACTACCGAATATTTGGTAGTGTCCTAATTCCACGCCCAAAAAGCAAAGTGACCATAGAAATATTTTATGATGAAGACTTAGAGGTAGCTAAGCAAAGATTTAAAAATAATATCGAAAGGAATGTGCGCCTTGGATATTATGGCGTTTATCAAATTAGGACTTATGGCAAGCCAACCGAGCAAAGTGTGCAAGAAATAAAGGAAGCTCTGAAATTGTTTTTGACATATTAAAGTTTGATAGACTTCCAGCTAAAGACAATATCAAATATATGTAATTGGAGTTTACCCGATATTGTGGTTTCTGGTTCTGCCAACATTTGATATGTTTTGTTTTTGTCTGTTGGCAATATTAAAGCAATCGTAAAATCAGTAAAATGATTTCTGAAAACATTAAATATTTCTTTTTGTTTGGCATCGTTGTTAAGTATGTCTGCATTAATTTTGACAAACGCAAATTTACGATTATCCAGTGTTTGTTCGCAGTATTGATATTCTTTCATAGTCTGTCCTTTTAAGGTTTTAGAGATATGTGTACCACGTATGAAACAATAACGATCAAGATTATAGATAGCAAATGAATAATAGTCTTTAGAGACGAAATGACATGCGCTCTAAAATTTTCATCGTTCATATAGGCATTCATAATAGTTTCCTTATTCGTTTTGCTCAAAATGGTGACTTATGGAAAACAAAGATAAATCGATAGCCGAAATCAATTTGGAAACTAAAACGTTTTGGCGCGTTTTCATTGCTCTTCTTTCTATCGAGCAAGAATATGGATACGGAAATCTTCAGAAGCTTCCAAGACGCGTCCAAGAAGTTGCGAACGTTGCAAGTCAAACAACAACAAAATTTTTAAAATCTTATAGGTATAATTAAATTTTGCGATCTTTTATTCTTTTAAGAACGGTCGAATAAAGTTCTATGATTTTATTGATTTCGCCGGCTTGTTTGCCTTGGTCTGTTTCGGTTAAGCCATTGGGGTACCAACCGGAAATAAGTGCCGTTGTAATTTGGAGCGCAATTTGTTCATGTTTGTTAAGGGGTTCGGGCATAAGGTCTCCTTTTATTATGCGGCTTGTTTTAGTTGTTGGTTAGTTAATAGTTCTTCAAAGTTCCAAATATGATTTGTGACGTTTGCTTGCATTGCAGGAGTAACCCGTAAAGATTGATGAATACGAACAAAGTTATAGTAAAAGAAATACAGGGCAAGATTGGCTTTCAGGTTATCAAGTTTCTTGGAAAAGCCGTTTGTGAGTCTGGTAAATCTACGCATTTGCATTCTCATGGTCAAGTTTTGGCGTTCAATGTAACTTGTGGAAATGTGTTCCCTAATAGGTTCGCCAATTAGGGACTTCAATGTTACGCTTGTTATACATGGAGGAGAGTAACGTTTTTCGCTTGTGCTTGGTTCACGATATCTTTTATGAATTTGCCCATAATCAATATCAGAGCCGAATACACGATGGACGGCTTCATAATATGCACCAAACGAATCAGAAGAAAGTTGAAAACGGGTTTTAATGCGTCCTCTTAAATCAGAAATAAAAGAATATGCGGTTTTTCCGGTTCTTTTACCGACCGTGAACAATGGAATAAGTTTGGTTTCCGCGTCTAACGCTATAAATACGTACTGGTCGCCTAATTCGGTATTATCTTTTTCACGCGGTAAAACGTGTCTTTGTTTCTTCCCGACGAAAGTCCATATCTCGTCAATTTCGATATATTTACTTTCGAGGTTTACTAATTGGCTATCGAGAATATCGTTTGCTCTTGTTCCGGCTTCAACAAGCAAGCGCATGATCGTGTCTCTGTGGGTATTTGTTAAGCGTTCAATACTGCGAATGGAAAGCCCTTCAACTAAGCTTGACAAAATCAGGGCTTTTTTAGAGAGTGATAAGGTGTTCATTGCGAATCTCCTAAAGTTTAGGGTTGATTTTTACCGCGCAATGAACGAAATTAGAGTGTGGTTCAATGTCCGTTCACGCGGGCTTGGATTATCGGAGCTTGTGAGTGCTGAAACACTTGCAAGCTCGTTGTTTATTAAGAATCAAAAAAAGCATGCTCTGAAATCTGCTGAGTCCTTCCGGTCAGGTTATCACTCAGCATTTCCAGCTTTGCCGTCTTCGTACACCAAAAAGCAGTACGGGACTTTAGCTGATAACTTAGATTTCGTACAAGATTCCGAGCATGCCTACTTTTCATTTTCTTTCCTCAAAGACACCATTCCATCTTCGCTAACCTTAAATCGGTTTTGTTTGTCATTTTTTAATGCCGTATTAAGAACAACGCGAGGATGTTTCATACTCAACCGTATATTGTATTGCCGTAATTTTTCAATGATTTCATTTTTAGAAAGTGGTTCGTTCATGCCGAATAATATTAACTGCATAGCATCGCCAATTTTTGTAGAGGGAGTAAGATGCAGAAAAGTTTCTTTGTACGATTTGGGTAAATTCGGCGGCATTTTGGCGGTCAACAATTGATAGGCTTCAATCAGTGATTCTAAGGCTTTCATACTGTCTGCAAGATCTTCTTCCAGTTTCTTTATTTGATTGGCGGCGGGTTCTATTCGGTTTATTAGTGACTGGATTGCAACCTCGATTTGTCGTGGCGTTGGTTTTAAAGCTTCAAGGGTTGCGTTGGTTATCTGTTTTCTCGTAGGTTGCTTTGACATAAATGCTCCTAAATATTATCTAAATGAATATGCGAAATAATTATTTAGTTGTCAAGTACAAAATAAAGTATTTTTGTTCTTTGAGAAAATAATTTCCAGTGAGGGAACGGGTCACTTCAATCAGCTTTTACGCTTTTTGAAGCTACTCAATGGTATCCGAAAGACTTTCGCCTTTTTAGGATAGATTGTTTTCCCGTTGCGCACAACGTATTTACAGAAAACGAATCCGCTTTCTGGCTTTGGTTGCGCTGCGTTAGTAGCAATCGCCATGTATATCACCTCCTTTCTTTTGGGTTTATACTGAATCGGCTCTCGCTTTCCCGTGTTCAAGTCGATTATAAAACCGAACTGAAAGAGGAAAGCGGGCGGATAAGTAAAACCTAAAAGGGGAAATGAAAGACGGCGGAGCTTTTATCCCTCACTGGCTATTTAAAAGAACAAAATACATTAATCTGACACTATAAAGCTATGCGGTTGCAGAGATTGAATCAAGAAGCGGATGAAAATAAATATCTTAATAGAGTTGATTCAACAACCATTCTTGGGTAACTTGAATATTATTTCCCTTCAATATTCCCTTGAAATTAAGATATTCCAGAATTTAAAAGGCAGTGAAATGTTATGACAGAAAACAATACAAATAATACTGAAATTGAATTAGGACACTACCGAATATTTCAACACCAGATGTAAGGATGTTCAACACTATGAAGTGTTGTTTTATACTTCGTAAAGCATATATTCAGCGAAAATAGAATAAAAACCGAAGTTTAAGTCATAAATTGAAGTCGCTCAACTTTGGCACGTATATTGGAACTAATTTAGTGGAAAGCTCGACAGAAATTGTCTTAGCAAACATATTTTTAAGAGATTGAATTAATTATCCAAATTAAGGAGATAGAGTCATGGTAGCATTATTCGTCATCGCCACAATACTTCTTTGTGTTGGCATTGAATTGCTGAGAGATCGTGCCAAACAGCGAAGTGCAGTTCCAACTGCAGCTCAGGTTCCTGCGGATCGATTCTTATTACCAAAAGGATACTTCATCAGCAAGGCACATGCGTGGGTCGAGTTGACGTTTGCCGGCGATGCACGCATCGGCGTGGATGACTTCGCACAAAAAGTTATCGGAAAAATTGAGAGAATAGAAGTCGCTCCTCTTGGATCTGAAATCAAAAAGGGTGAACCATTGATGACGGTTTGTCACGGTAATCGAATGCTCTCAATTCCGGCGCCAATTACCGGCAAAGTGCTTACGGTAAACGATTCATTGATTGCTGATCCACATCGTTTACATCAAGACCCGTATATAGCAGGATGGGTTGCAGTTGTCGCTCCGAAAAATATTTCATCCGAACTGCATTTCCTTACGATCGCAGACGAAGCTGCCAGATGGCTGAGAAAAGAAGTCAGCCGTTTCCGTGATTTCATCAAAGCACAATCGCAAATCGGCGTACCGGCTCCTGCGGGCGCCACAATGCTTGATGGCGGCGCACCGCTCAACGGAGTTCTTGAACAATGTAATGAGAACACATGGAATGCCTTCCAAAAAGAATTTTTAAAAGCAGAATAAAATTAATTTTAGATTCCCCGCCTGACAGGCGGGTTGGCCGATGGAAAACCATTCTGTTCTTGGCCGAGATCGGGCGAGCGTCATATAAAGAATAATTCATTGTTTTGGAGAAGCAGCTATGTCTGGTTATGGAATTTTAATTGATACTACTCTCTGCATCGGGTGTTATGCATGTGAAGCGGCTGACGCTGAGCGCTGGGGAAACCCAGTTTCCGACAAGCATATACTCTCATCTGTGCTGAACACCGCTGTTTTGCAGGTTGATGAAACCAATGTTCCGCGCATGTGCATGCACTGTGCCGAGCCAACGTGCGCATCGGTATGTCCGGTCGGTGCAATTCAAAAGACAACCACGGGCGCAGTCGTTTATGATGCCGATAAATGCATGGGATGCCGATATTGCATGCAAGCATGTCCGTTTGATATTCCGAAGTACCAATGGGACAGTGTGAATCCAAAAGTAACAAAGTGCGACCTTTGCCACGAGCGTGTTGAAAAAGGCGGCAAACCCGCATGCGTCGAAGCATGCCCGGCAAATGCAAGAACGTTTGGCAAAGTTGACGAACTCATACAAGAGGCACAAAAACGGATGTACGAAAATCCCGGCAAGTACTATCCGTCCATCTATGGTGTGCGGGAAGCAGGCGGCACATCTATTCTCTATCTTGCAGATAAACCATTCGAGAAACTCGGATTGAAAACAAACTTACCAAACCATCCCATGCCGAATCTCACGTGGGAAATTCTTTCCAAGATTCCTAATTATGTCTTTTGGGGAAGCACACTCTTATCCGGTGTCTGGTGGATTACCAACAGGCGGAAAGAGGTTCAAGCGTACGAGTTGAAATTGAAAGAGATGGAATCGCGCGATAATCATGGACATTCTCATAAACAATCGTAAATAACGGATACAAAAATGATATCGAAATTATTTTCTAAATTAAAATTTTGGACTGTGGTATTTTGGTTGATTATGGCGGCAGGATTTGTTTCTGCAGTCATCAGATTTGGATGGGGATTAGGAGCATCGACACATCTGAGCGATCAATTTCCATGGGGATTGTGGGTGGGATTTGATGTCGTGTGCGGTGTCGGACTTGCAGCCGGTGGTTTTGTTGTTGCGGCGTCTGTTTATATTTTCAACCTTGAACATTATCGTCCAATTCTGCGCCCTGCGATCTTAACCGCATTTCTTGGTTATATTCTTGTCGTTGTCGGATTGATGTTCGACCTGGGAAGACCCTGGAATGTCTGGCATCCGATTATTATGTGGAACCCGCATTCGGTGATGTTTGAAGTCGGCTGGTGCGTGATGCTGTATTCGACAGTACTCGCGTTGGAATTTAGTCCGATTATTTTTGAAAAGTTGAATTTCGAACGCCCCCAAAAAATTCTCCACACAATCACTATTCCCATGGTGATCCTAGGAGTCATCCTCTCCACTTTGCATCAATCATCGCTCGGATCGCTTTTCCTTATCATACCGGAAAAAGTGTATCCGCTGTGGTATTCCTCCAGCCTGCCGTATCTTTTCTTCACATCGGCAGTGGCGGTTGGTCCGGCGATGGTGATCATCGAATCGTTTTTGAGTTCACGCGCGTTCCATCGTGAGATTGAAATCAATATTCTTTCACAGATCGCGAAAGTCACAGTTGTAGCACTCGCGGTCTATCTTGTACTCAAGATCGAAGACATCAATAACTTGAAACTCTGGTCGTACGTCTTCAATTTCAATTTTGAAGGAATAATGTACTGGGCAGAAATTGGTTTGGGCGCTATCGTTCCAATGGTGTTGCTTATCAGTCCGCGCGTGCGAGCCACAACGACAGGATTATTTGTATCCGCATTGCTTGTGGTTATGGGATTTGTGTTTAATCGATTAAACATTGCGATTACAGCTATCGAACGCAGTGCAGGTACGGCGTACTTCCCCGCCTGGACAGAAATTTCAATTACATTGATGATCGTGGCGCTCGGATTTGCAATCTTCCGGCTTGCAGTGCAGTACTTACCGATCTTTCCAGAACCTCGCAAGGAAGAAGCGAAAACTGCGATACAACAAGATGTTGTTACGTTTATAGATGTTCCAATTCATTAAACCGAATTGGTTCAAAAGAATATTTGAAGGGTTGCTCAACATGAAAAATCAATCAACAAACAGTGTGATACCTGAAGGCGAGTTACGCTGTGTCTGGATGGATGCAGGTGTCACTGAATTCAAACTGTGCGATCAGGAATATCGCTGCGAGAAGTGCGCATTTCATATGAATGTCACTCAGCAACATGAGCACAACAACTTACCGACTACTCCACAAGAAATGGAGCAGTCTGCTAACGGCAGGGCGATGACAGCAGATGCACTTTTTAAAGACATACTGAAGAAGCGGCTCGATCATCTTCGCACTGTTCCTGTTCCTCAAGATAGGACATACAGCCGCGGACAATTTTGGATTCAGCAAAATGAGACAGGCAATTATAAGGTTGGAATTAATCATATCCTCGCAAATTTCTTCCAGCCGATTTTAAGCATTGTCATTTCAAAAGCCCCGGCGAACATCCATCGGCACGACCCGTTCTGTTGGATCGTCTTGCCAGGTGGTGCAATTACACTGCGTTCTCCCATCGAAGCAACAATCACTCGATTCAATCCAGCGTTGCAGCAAAAACCCAATTTATTAAACGATGCTCCATTTCATGATGGATGGATTATGGAGATCACCGCAAAATCGAAAGGATTAAACAGTTTTACTTCTTCAACCGATTCTCAGCGTTTGGTGAAACGAACTCTCCATACTGCAGAACATATTTTTAAACAGACATTTCAACATCTTCAACCATCCGCCGGAATAACACTTTTTGATGGCGGTATCAGTACGGGCACTATTGAAAGTATTCTTGGTCCAACAATCTATAGAGAAGTTGTCAATCGAATAACGCACTTTCCTTCATAATTTCATTTTATTGCCATTCCTCGCCTCTGTTATCTATGATGACAGAGGCATTATATTTTTCATTTCATGTTGCACAACATTAGGTAAAAATGAATGTCTTTGCGCAACTAGCCCGACATGCCCCACGGGCACGTGACTATCGTCATGAGGATGAGGAATTTGAAAATATCGAAAAAATATAAGATTTTTTACCGTCCAGCAAAGCACCTACCATTTCAGGCCTTTTTCAATTCTATTAATTGTCGTTATACCAATCCTTACCAATTTATCTAATTTATAAGAGTAATTTTCTTTTTATTGAGACTTTAAGCTATATTTCCATTCAGATTGTTGAGTTTGTCAACCCTTCCTGGTTGTAATTAATTGGCACAAATCTTGCCATAAAACTGTATATTATTTCAACTTGATTTTGAAAATGAGACGATTTTTCCATTTACTTGGCTTTCGGCTTTTTCTCGGTGTTGCTGTTATAGTAGCCGCAGGCACAACACTATTCACGATGTTTCTTGTGGATTGGCAGTCAAGTAAATATATAGCCGCTGCCCAACAATCTGCTACGAACATCAGCGATCTCATCAGCCGATCAACACGTTACAGTATGCTGCTCAATCGCCGTGAAGATATTTACGAAATCATTAAGACCATTGGAAATGAGCCTCGTATAGAACGAATACGCATTATCGATAAAAAGGGGATCGTCAACTTTTCAACACAAGAATCCGAAGTCGGTAAGAGTGTTGATATGACCGCCGAGGCGTGTATCGGATGCCACAGTACAGGAAAGCCCATTGTCCCAAAGAATGATCCCACGCTAACGCGCATTTTCGAATCACCAAAAGGGTACCGCGTCATCGGTATTATCACTCCTATCCGCAATGATGCGGGCTGCGCAACCAGCAACTGCCATGCGCACAGCAGTTCTCAAACTGTATTAGGAATTTTAGATGTCATGATCCCCCTGCAGGATGTTGATCAGGACATTGCGAAGTTCGAACGGACACAGATATATGGATCGCTTGCATTGTTTGTTGTGCTGACAGGATTCGTAACAATATTCATTTGGAGAATGGTAAATATTCCGGTGAAGAAGCTTGCTGTCGGCACACAGGAAATCGTCAAAGGAAATCTAGACCATCAAATTGATGTACAGACGAATGATGAAATCGGATATCTGGCAATTTCTTTCAACCAGATGACGCAAGAATTGAAACGTGCCCGGAAGGAACTCACCGCTTGGACTCAAACACTGGAACAGCGTGTCTCCGAAAAGACAGAAGAACTTCGTCGAGCGCAAAAACACATGGTACAGATTGAGAAAATGGTATCACTCGGCACGCTTGCTGCTACAGTCGCGCACGAACTCAATAATCCGCTTGAAGGTATTCTGACATACGCCAAACTGCTTCGAAAAAAATTAGAGCGCGGAATCCTTTCCACAGAAGGCACACAAGAAATGATCAGCGAACTTACTCTTATCGCCGATGAAACTGCACGATGCGGCAACATCGTGAAAAACCTTCTCCTCTTCTCGCGCGAGAAAGTTGGAGAGTTCAAAGACTCTGATTTGCATTTCATCATCGGACAAAGTCTCAAGCTCATCGATCATCATTTGAAAATGAACAATATACTATCTGAAGTCGAGATAGAAGAGAAACCGGTGATACTCTATTGTGATGCGCATCAGCTGGAAGAAGCACTGTTGGCACTTGAGATCAATGCTGTGGAGGCAATGCCTGCTGGTGGGACATTCCACATCGCTGTGAACGAAATTGAATATTTGAATGCAGTCCAAATCGCCGTAAGCGATACCGGTACCGGCATTCAAGAAGATGAGATGCCGCACATCTTTGAGCCGTTTTACACAACAAAGAAAGATGGTAAGGGAACCGGCCTCGGTCTGTCTGTCGTTTATGGTATCATCGAACGACACAGCGGTTCGATCACTGTGGATTCGAAACCAGGCGTTGGCACAACATTTACAATCACGTTACCACGACAAACCGCGCTGAAGGAATCCGCGCAAACTAACATTTGAAATCTCTAAAGAGGTTATGATTATGGCTGGAAAAAAATCTGCACCGCAAAGCATACTGATCGTCGATGATGAACTCATTGTTCGCGAGTCGCTCACAAAGTGGTTCCGTCAAGATGGGTACCGAGTCGAGGCAGCAGAAGATGCTAATCACGCGCTTAAATTGATGAGCGAAGGTCCGTGGGATTTAGCATTGCTCGATATTAAAATGCCGGGCATGAGCGGACTCGATCTTCAAAAGCGGTTGAAGGAGATCGATAAAAACACCGGTATTATTATGATCACCGCATTCGCGTCAGTTGAAAGCGCAGTGCAGGCGCTCAAAGAAGGTGCATTCGATTATGTCACGAAGCCAATCGATCCTGATCACCTTTCACACATTGTAGCGAATGCTCTCAAGCAAAAGAAAATAGTTGAAGAGAACGTCCAGCTTCGCGAACAGATTTCTGATATCGCCAAAGCTACCGACATCGTTGGCGAAAGTCAGCAGATCCAAAAGGTTATTGAGTTAGCGAAAACCGTTGCAAAGACCGATACGACAGTGATGCTGCGCGGTGAAAGCGGAACCGGTAAAGAACTTATTGCGCGGGCAATTCATGCGAACAGTGACCGGCGGTACTTCCCAATTATTGCAGTGAATTGCGGTGCAGTGACGGAGAGTCTGTTGGAAAGCGAACTCTTTGGCCACGAAAAAGGCGCGTTCACAGGGGCGCAATATCGCCGTAAAGGCAAATTTGAGTTAGCAGATGGTGGAACGATATTCCTTGATGAGATTGGTAATGTAAGTCAGAAAATGCAAGTGCAGCTCCTGCGAGTGATTGAGACAAAACAATTTACACGTGTTGGAGGCAGCGAAGTTATTTCCAGCGACTTTCGTGTTATTTGCGCCACGAACCGCGATCTTGAAGCTGCAGTAAAAGATGGTTCGTTTCGTGAAGATTTGTATTACCGCTTAAATGTCTTCACGGTGTCCATCCCACCCTTGCGCGAACGCCGTGCGGATATTCCTTTGCTCGCCGAATACTTTCGCAGCAAATACGCTGCCATTATGCACAAAGCCGTTACAGAAATAAGCGCAAACGCGATGGATATTATGGTACAATACGACTGGCCTGGAAATGTTCGTGAGCTGGAGAACGTTATGGAGCGTGCGATGGTACTTGCAGTGCCGCCGGCAATCCAACACACTGAATTACCGTTCCAACTTGCATCCAAAGCGCACGGCTTGCAAGCAGATTCACTTGCCGTTGTCGAACGGGCGCAAGTGGAAATGATTCTCAACCGTACCGGATGGAACATCTCTCGTTCGGCGGATATTCTTGACATTGACCGAGTGACACTCTATAATAAAATTACGAAGTACGGACTAAAGAGACCATAGGTGATGTCTTCTATTCTGATCGTTCCGATTCGTCCGGTCGATCATGCGGAGTTGACGGCACTCGTCGCACCGCTTTCCAACGCATTTGAACTACCGGTCTCCATTGAAGAATCGAGGTATCTTGATCCATCCTTCGCGTTTGATTCCTATCGCAACCAGTTTAACTCCACTTCTATAATCTCCACACTCCTCAATCACGTTCCAGAGCATTCTGGAAAAATCATCGGCATTACAGCAGTTGATCTTTTCGTACCGGTACTGACCTATGTCTTCGGTGAAGCCCAATTAGACGGGCGCATTGCCGTCTTATCAACGTATAGATTGAGAGAAGAACTTTACGGATTGGATCCAAATCCAAAATTGGAGCAAATCCGAGTGTTGAAAGAAGCGATTCATGAACTCGGCCATACCTTCGGACTCATTCATTGCCACAATCCTGAGTGCGTTATGCATTCCTCCACTTCTGCGGAAGAGGTTGATGTAAAAGGAAAAAACTTCTGCGAAGAGTGCAACCAGACGGTTCAAAGTTCAATATCACCATTCAGTGAACGAGCGTAGTTGATACTTTGACGGGAGAACCAATGGAAGTGATAGATGAATTCTGCAGAACTAAATGATATCCCATCCGATTTTGTTTCGACACAAAACCTTCGCTGTTTCAATCAGCATTGATGGGATTGGTAACGTGAGCAGTGGCGTTATCTTTACAGAATTCAGATCGGTACATTTCTTGAACAGAAAAAAAATGACTCTTATGAAATGAATATCAAGGAAAAGTATTGATGAAAACATTCCTCCTTACCCTTATAATGATCTTTAACGTCTATGGGCAATATAAATCCGGAACGCCACGAGACCAAACGGCGAAGAATGTTGCCAGCCAGGTTGCAGCTTCTACAGACACTGTATCACAATTTATTAGATTATTGAATGATCTCGCTCTGAATTCCAACAATCCTTTTTTTAAACAGCACTGCGGCTTCATGATCAACGTTCTTCAGGCAAAAGAATTATCGGAGTATGAAATATCATTTGTGAAGAAAATGTACACCACGTTCTCTGATACCAATATATTATCGAATGCAAGCAGGCTCTTATCCTACACAGAGCGAAAGCGTCCATTCATCATTTCGTGGACTTCACCAGCGGACAGCGTCGTTTCGCTGGCCTGGCTCCTTTTGCCGCAAAACTGGGATCCTGAAAAATCTTATCCGCTGTATGTAACGCTGCATGGACTGTACGATCCGTACAGTAATCCGGTTGAATATATGGCGAGATATCTCTCTCCCGATCTTATCGTTGAAAAATCGTTTGAAGACGGTTACTCTTTGTTTCCGTGGGGAAGAGGGAACATCTGGTATGAGGGAATTGGCGAAACCGACGTTTGGGAGAGTATTACGGCAGTCGAGAAGTTGATCAAAGTGGATTCCACAAGAAAATATTTGACGGGACATTCGATGGGGGGCTATGGAGCATGGGGTATCGGACAAAAATCCGCCGGCACATGGGCAGCGCTGGGAATATACGCCGGCGCATTGTGGTATAATAACAATAATTATCTTACAACAGCCGCTGCACAAAACTTAAAAGATGTTCCCGCTTTTTTCGTTTGCGGTACTCAGGATGGGTTGTTAGGTGTCAACCAAACGGCGCATCAATTGCTGCAAACTGCAGGAAATACTAATCTTGCTTTTGTGACCTTTCCAGGCGGACATGAAGCATTGCTGGAAAACTGGCAGAAAATGTACGAATGGGTAAGGAATTTTACTATTGAAAGAAAAAAGACTTGCGTCAGGGCTGATGCTTATCAAATACCTGCCTGCATAGCTTTATTTCCCAATTATCCTAATCCGTTTAATCCGACGACGACGATCGAATATCAAATTCCTAATGGTGGGACACAATATATTGTGTCCCTACGGGTGTACGATATGCTCAGCCGTGAAGTAACAACATTGGTCGATGGAGTAACGAAAGAAGGATATTACACTGTCACGTTTGATGCCCATCGTCTCGCAAGCGGTATCTATTTTGCAAGATGCACAGCAAGTTCACAAGATGGTAATGTCCCCATCATAAAAACGATAAAGATGCTGATGGTAAAATAAATACCTCTAAAGGAAACTTTCGAAAGTTCCTCCAACTTTTATAACGAACCGCTGGTATAGGATTAATTTCATTGATATCATCTTTTAATTCCGAAACACCGAACACTAAACAACTCAATATGGCGCATCGAAGAATGGGTCGTTGAAGAGGCGCGGAGTTAGGATATAGTTGGTTCTATTTTGTATTTTGGTTGAGATATTTTTTTAACTGCAGTTCTCACACAAAATTTTATCGAGAATTTTTCATTAAAAGGAACCTTTTCTTTCGAATTTAATTTTATAAATTTCTCTCGGTAATTAAAACCTATGTTCTCATCAAAAATCATTCTTCCTTCTTTTTGATCTACGAAGAAAATGACTTTAGTATAATCTAATTGCCCAACGTATCCAAAATAGATATTTTTCTTTGTCTTATAGGATACATTAAGGCTATTTATAGGGACGTATTCTCCATCTTGATTAAGAATACGATACGGCTTATCAATATTTGGTTCCCAACAATGCAATTTATCAGGTTCTAGTTTTAATATTTTGCCACTATTCCATTCGTTAAAGAACAAATCTCTAATTTGAATACCATTACAGAAGACTGGATAAATAATAGGCGATGTGCTCGTGGCAATGAATTCATACGAGTCGGAAAGATCTAAAAGTTCAATTTCTTCTATAGTCACCGGAATACCGGGATGAAATTTCCACTTATCATACTTTACATCATGTAATGTGCATAAGGTTATTCCTAATCTTTTCGCTTTAGAAATAGCGTTTTTAGAAAATCCTTTACTTGACACGATGATTGCTTTATTCGCTTTTACATCTAGCGCTACTGAATGGAACGCATCAACCGTCTCTATATTAACTTTTCTACTATTATCCTTGCATTCCACGACGGTTAGTATGTCTATCGGGCCTACTTTTCCTCTTATCACAACATCGATTTGTCTTGGTCCATCAATTCCTTCAAGTAGAACGTTTTGCTCTACAGTTTCAATCTTCGGATCATTCCTCAGTAACTCAAAGAGTTCCTTAGTAAGCTTTTCAAATTGCTCTGATTCTTTTTCCATTAGATCTTAAATATTAATTATACTGCTATATAACCGTATAACATTCCTGCAATAGGAATGTCATATCTTATCAAACATTTTTTTCATTCTCTTATATAAGATTCTGGCGGATTATCATGCTATCGATGATAGAATGTTAAATATTTTACCGAAAGTTCTTGCACCTTTCAAAACGTACCATCACGCAGCTACGACACAAAAACCTTCGCTACCTCAATCAGCATGGATGGCTTGTTCCACAATGCTGTACGAAAAATACCACCGACTGTCCGTTTATCTTCGGGAAGTGAAAGGGCGCTGTCGGCAATGTTGTTCAGCGTTTTATCCGAGATACTTGAGATCGCTTCTTTAATATTATAGAATACTTCGTGTCGCCAGCCAAGACGTTTTTGCCAGCGCTTTTCGTATTCGGTCAAATGCGAAAGGTCGTTCATCTTTAAAGCTTCAGCCACGACTTGCCCGGCAAGCATTCCACCGATCATTCCACTGACGATACCGCCGCCGGAAGTCGGATTTACTTGATGACCTGCATCGCCAACCAGCATCACATTATTCTTCACTAACGTATCGCACGTTTTGGCGCATGGTACTCCGCCGGCAATATGTGTCAGCACAGCGGCGTGTGGATAGTGACGTTCTACAAATTCCTGTAAATATTGTATCGCAGATTTTTTCTTTGCTTCCTCAACTGTAATTCCCAAACCGACGTTTGCCGTTTTGTATCCTTTTGGAAAAACCCACACGTATCCACCTGGTGAAACGTTTTCCCCAAAGTAAAATTCTAAAAGATCTTGTTCAACATCGATTCCTGAAATCGTCATCTGCGCACAGCTTTCCATGTCGTGGATGGAACTTGCGGTATCGATTCCCGCCCACTTACCAACTCGTGTCTCGACGCCATCGGCGCCTATAACAATGCGCGATTGAATTTCGACAGGTTTGTCCTTCACGAGCGCTTTCACTCCAACGGCTTTACCAGCATCATCTTTGAGAAGGTCATACACGTACGCTTTCGTAATAACCTCTGCACCTTCGTTTGCCGCTAATTTTGCCAATTCATAATCGAACAAGCGCCGCTCAAGCACGTATCCCGTTCCATCAAGCCGCGGGATAACTGATTTTCCATTTGGCGCAACAAGGCGAAAGCGAGTGACAGTTGCTGCAATCCATTTCGGATCCGGCTGAATAAATTGCACTACCCCTTCGTGACTAACTGCTTCGCCGCACCGTACCGGGTAACCGACATCGCGGTCTTTCTCCAGCATGAGTACCGAGGCGCCTCCTGCTGCTGCAAATCGTGCTGCTGTTGATCCTGCCGGTCCCGCACCGACGACGATGACATCATATTTATCTTTAAACATACAGTTTGAATCTAGTGATTTTGTGATTGAATGATTTATTGATTTCGGATTTAAGTTATCAGCATTCAGTTTTCAGTGTTTTTTTATCGGCCGGCATAGTATCGATCTCTTCTTCTCATTCCTTTTTACTCATCTACACATAGGCTCAGCAACTCATCTACTTTCAACTTTTGAGTTCATTCAAATACATTGGCTGAGTTTTGGAGAACTCCCCCACTCCTTCTCGATGAAATTGAATCACTTCCCACGGACATGCCCATACACACTTGCGGCAATTTGTGCATCGCTCATCTATAATAGAGATACGCGATTCCATCAACTCGATTGCATCTTCGGGGCACACACCCACACAACAACCGCAGTAATCGCATTTACCGGGTATTATATGAATCATCAATGGTGTCTTTCGCGGCATATTCAAACTCCAACTTTTCTCTGTGTTTCTTCCCGATGAATTGCATACGGGTTCATGGGTTCCTTAAAGTTCTATGTACTGCAAAACGAACGAATCATATAATTAAAGAGATTCAATTTCCTTTTTTAACCGCAGCAATTCCTGTTGCCTCTGAAGATACGGTGTTGCATCATCGCGGCGTATACTTGCTTCCTTCAGCGCATGCTGGTTCTCTTCCATTTCCTTCTGGATTGCTTTACGACGCACAGTAACGACGGCATCTTTTGCAATCATCATCGGATCAGGCACATCAATTTCTTTTTCCATTTCTTGCCATTGAGGGCTTAGTTCGTACCGGCTTAACACAAGATCGGTGATGAGGTTCTTCAGCTCCGGTTCCTGCACTTCACTAACAATCGAAGGTGCATCAATCGTTCCGCGTTCATCGTACAAATCCAGTACGCGCTGGGCAAGTTTCCTTGCACGATCATCGCTCAACTGTAACAAAGAAATATTTGAGAGTATAAAACGAATCACATCAGGATTACCTTCAAGAATCAGTTTCAAGATGTCTCGTTCTTCAGGGGGGATTATTTTCGTCTTTGGCACAGCCGGCTTCTCTGCGCCTGCTTGACGCGGAGCATAATTTGACTTTTGATAACTTTCGGATCGCTGCGCGCGTTTTCCCTGAGACAGTGCTTGCTCTAATTCATGAAAGAGCACACTCTCATAGACGTCATATTTCTCCGCTACTTCCTTCACATAAAAATTCCGCCTTAATTCATCTTTCATCTTCGCGATAGATTGTACGAGCGATCGCACGGCTTGCGTTTTTCCTTCCGCTGTAGTAAATGCTCCCTCCCGCTGAAATTGTTTCGCTCGGAAATCAATAAAAGAAATGGCGTTCAAGAGACGTTCCCGGAATTCATTGCCGCCATGCTTCTGCACAAACGAATCCGGATCGTCACCTTCGGGCAATTCTACGATACGGACATTCAAATCATGTTCAAGCGCCAGATCGATCCCGCGTACAGTTGCGCTGGAACCGGCGGTATCTGCATCATACACAAGCGTAAGATTCTTCGAATATCGTCCAATAAGCACGAGTTGTTCTTCCGTCAGCGCGGTACCGCTGGATGCAACGACGTTTTGAATTCCCGCCTGGTAAAGCGAAATTAAATCTGCATATCCTTCCACCATCAGCGCGTTGTCTTCCTGGCGAATGGAATCTTTCGCGTGGAACAATCCATATAACACGCGGCTTTTATTGTAAATAGGAGTTTCCGGTGAATTGATGTACTTGCCGGCGATGGCGTCGTCCTCGCGCATCTTACGGGCGCCAAAACCGATAACACGCCCTTGCGTTGAAAAAATCGGAAACATCGCTCGACCGCGGAAATAATCGTACAGCGAGCCATCATCGCGCACTCGCGCCAATCCAACTTTGGCGATGTCTTCTGATTTAAATCCTTCTTCTTGCGCTTTTTGCACGAATGCATCCCACGAGTTCATCGCATAACCAAGTCCAAACGTGCGGATGGTTTCATCCGTAAATCCGCGCCTGTAAAAATACTGAAGTGCCTCTTTGCCTTCATCCGATTCGGTAAGATTTTTGAAGAAGTGCATTCCCGCAAAACGGCATACGGCATAGTAATTTTCAAACTCCGTTTGCTCTTCGGTCATCGGTTTGCTCTCTTCCGGAATGGTAATACCGAACTTCGAAGCAAGCGACCGCACAGATTCCACAAACGAAACTTTATCCATCTCCATCAAAAAAGTAAAGATGTTTCCGCCCTTGCCGCAGCCGAAGCAATGGTACATCTGCTTCTCTGCGCTCACGGTGAACGATGGTGTTTTTTCTGTATGGAATGGGCACAGGCCAAGATAATTCTTGCCGCGTTTTTTCAGGTGAACATAGGCAGCGATTACTTCTACGATGTCGGCGGCATTTCGGACTTCATCAATTTTATCTTCTGAGATACGCATTGCAGAAGAAATCTACCCAAATATGTGTGTACAAGCAAGATTTCAAAAAGCATGGTAGAGCCCATCTCAGCCGGAGGCATTAAACAAAATCACACGAAGTGTGATACAATTTGGATCAATATTGAAGAACCAAATTCACCGTCCGACAGGGCGTCGCCTGCCGGCCGTCAGGCAGGGACTCTACCTCAAATTTCCACTCGATTCCTACTCACCGCCGGCAAGCGCCCGAAACTTCCAAGCGTGAATATCACTTTCAAAGCCGCGCAGCATACCGGCAAGAAGAAAGTAAATCAGGAAGCGCTGGAGTTGTAGAGTCCATCTCGTAGTTGGACGTTGAACATCGTCCGACAAAGTGTCGGACTCTACCTCATTTTCATTTTGTTTCCCTAATTCCTTTCCGCTATTTCTTGAAAGACCTCTCCGATCGCTGCAAGCGGTCGGAGAGGTAAGCAATCAATTTGCAATTTCTAATTAACAAGGCTCAGAATACTCTGAGCCTTTTGTTTGTACTTTGTTAAGGAAACATCCTATTCTTGCTCTTGTTTTGAAATCCTGCGTATCCGGGAAATGACAAATTCAGGATAAGCGGTGACGCCATGTTCGTGCAAATCAAGACCTTCCATCTCACCTTCTTCCGATACACGAAGAGTACCGGTGAGTTTTACAGCATACATCAACACAAAGGTGACAGCTATCGTTGCTGCTACAACGGAAGCACTGCCAATCGCCTGAGCAATCAATTGGCTAAAACCGCCATGATAGAACAAGCCTGTAACGACTGAACTGGTATCGACTCCGGTAGGGGTTGGCGCACCGAAGGCTCCTGTCGCGAAAAGGCCTAATGAAAGTGTGCCCCATATGCCGCCCAACATATGCACGGGTACAGCACCAATCGGATCGTCAATTCGCAAATACTCCAGCAAGTCCATTCCCCACACGGCGATTAACCCTCCTCCGACGCCTATCCAGAAAGCTCCAAAAGGATCCACCCAATAGCATGGACAGGTAATGGCAACGAGGCCTGCCAGAAAACCATTCACTGTCAATCCTAAATCCCAATGTTTTTTTGTGCGAATAAAAGAATAAAACATCGCTGTCAAACCAGCCGAACATGCAGCTAACGTTGTATTAAATGATACTCTGCCAATGCCGACAATATCCAGGGCAGACAATGTGCTTCCCGGATTAAAACCATACCAGCCAAACCAGAGAATCAACCCGCCGAGTGCACCTAAAATGATGTCATGGGGCGGCATTGGTCCGCCTCCGTCACGCTTAAATACTCTGCCGAGACGAGGTCCAAGAACCAAAGCTCCAACGAGAGATATAGCACCACCGATTGTATGGACAACAGTTGATCCGGCAAAATCATGGAACGCAAAAGGCTGCATCACTGCTAACCAACCATCCGGTCCCCATGCCCAGTGGCCAATAATTGGGTAGATAAAACCGGTCACGCCGACACTATAGAGCAGATCTCCGATGAATCCCGTACGTCCTACCATGGCACCTGATGTAATCGTGGAGCAGGTATCTGCAAAAGCGAATTGAAATACCCAGAACGCTAATACTGGTACACCCGTTGATCCATATGTTTCCGGTAACCCTTGTAAGAAAAATCCGGTTGTGCCGATCCAGGGAGTTCCCGGTTCGAACATAAACGCAAAACCCCATGCCCAAAAAAGAACACCGCAAATAGAAGTATCGGCAATACCTTCCACCAGAATGTTCACCGCTTCACGGGAACGGGCAAATCCGGCTTCCAGCATTTCAAAACCGACCTGCATACAGAAAACCAAAAATGCTGCGACCAGCACCCATACTGTATTGATTGCATTGATGACCGCGATTTGCGGAAGAGGTGCATCACCTGCTCTTGCAACAGCCGGAGTGAGTTCCCACATGAGAAGTAACACGGCGGCAACTCCAATGAGTTTCCCCAACATTCGAAGGCCGGAGTTGCGCCAGCGAATGGGATTGTGAATATTATCGATAAAGCGTTTGAGGAGACTATTCGGATACGTGGTCATTGATCCTCCACTTTCGTTTACTTTAGAAAAAATTTTCATATGCTTTCACCTTGGTTTTATGAATAAGTATATAGCGCTCTATAACGCTGTTTCACCTGATTCTTCTGTTCGTATGCGAATTGCATCATCGATGGTCCAAATGAATATTTTACCATCTCCCACCGATCCGGTTTGCCCTTTTTTAATGATGACAGAAATCGCATTTTGCAAATGTTGGTCTGCCACGACGACCTCCAGTTTTACCTTGGGTTGGAATTCAATTTTATATTCGGAGCCACGATAGGATTCCGTATGCCCTTTTTGTCTACCGTACCCTTGTACCTCTGAAACTGTCATTCCATGGATGCCGGCCTCCAAGAGTGCTTCACGTATATCTTCCAGCTTATGTGGCCGGATAATTGCTTCAATTTTTTTCATACTATTCCTCTCTGCTTAATAATGAGTCGTTATTATATATTGATGTCTAATTGCATCGTAAACGTGCTTGGGAGATCAGCGTTGAAAACGTCTCGCGCAAAGATAACGCTCACGTTTTTTGAAAATGTCCATGCAAGTCCATAGCTTAATGCACCAAAACTGCTTTTGGTACCTTGATAATCGACAGCAAGCCAGAGGTTTTCGCTGATCTCCGGAATTTGCCTATCCCACGAAAGTAAAACTCCAGAGTTATCCGCGCTTCCGGTTGAAAGATCGACCAGCAGTGTCTTATTCCCAGAAAAGAATCCTAGTTCAATTCGTCCTAAGACGGGAAAAGTCTTTCCAACTATTCCATAGAAAATATTATAGTCCGTCACATTTTTCAGAAATCCGAAGCCAAATCCTCCTACCGCTATCGCGGGGGACCAACCGGTAAGCGCTCCCTCCGGGACTCCGACTTTGGCATTCAGCATGAAAGGTGACCATTGAGGCGTCATGTAATCAAAGCCAATTTCCGCTTGTACGACGGAATCAGGCAATACTCCGACAGTTAAACCGAAATCTGTTGGGAATGCCGTACCGCTGTATGGTTTTCCACTATTAAAATCGTAAGCATAATTATCAATGCCAAGATGGAACGATTTATATCCTTGGAAATCCACAGAAGGAATCCAGATAATTGTTGATGGTGTAGCATAGGTACGCGAGCTCGTTATCATAAAGATCGCGAGCATCGTAAAGATGATATTTTTTACTAACTTCATAGTATTATCCCTGTTCTAAAAATTGTTATTTGAATTATTGGTTTTAACGAAAAATCTGAGTTATATCGGCCGACAACCGGACTACATCAGCATCGATGATAAGGTTCGACTAATTGGGCAGCGCGAATTCCCGTTGAAAAACTTATAGAAGTAAATAACACTGTCATAGTTATAAAATTCTTCATGAACAATCTCTCATTGTGTGGTTTTATTGACTTATCGCTTGCACCCTTGATCTATCAAACGGATTCTCGATTCCATTTGAAGAGACCTAACTGATATCATTGACCGTCGAAATAAGTATTTTATCTTCTCCTCCTTTTCCCGTTTGCCCTTTTGTCTTCAGTATTGAAACCGCATGAGGCACTTTTTTTTGAGCAACAGTGATTTCTACCTTCACTCTAGCCTTTGTATCTATTGAGAATGCAATGCTTCGATATATTTCAGTATGCGCTGTAGAGTCTCCATAATCCCGAACTTCCGTAACCGTCATTTTTTGAATCCCTGATTTTAAAAACGCTTCACGAAACTCATCAAGTTTATCGGAACGAACAATTGCCTCGATTTTCCCTACAACGGTAATTCCTTTTCTTTTAAACGATTAAATCCTTAATTATTACCGTCATTAATAATAACTACCTAATAATATAAGATTGTTATGCAATATGTCAATAGTAAATAAATATTTATTATCTATTCGCCTTATTTAAGAAAATTTTAATGCGAAGCAACGGAACTTCTACGTGCTAATTTTTGTTTGAGATTGGTTTATGCAGCAGCGGACAAATCTTATGCGATCCGATAGATATACCCTCAAGAATGTCTTTCTGTCGGCTTGGACATTCTTATGTACGCAGCGAAAATGCATTTCAGATTTGCTGTAAGTTCATTTGTTGCCTCAGTCCTTCACTTCATAAAGTGATGATTTCACGGCAAGAATGAGCCGCACCGCCGGGTAATATCCTCTTTCCCTGTTTTACACGTATTTACAAGGCATGCGCATATCTGTTACATATCTCAGGGCGGTTGTTTTTCCACTTGGAACTTATCCTAACAATCTGTATAATACTATGCCAAGTAACAGTACACCGTGCTTGCTTCTTTGTGATAATTCTCGGATACATGTGTAGAAGAGAACCCGCTTCGATCATCTTTAGATGGGCAAAGTTTCGCATCCCAAGTGTAAGAAGCTGTCATCGGACATCCACCAATTGGCACACCTGTTCGTTGATGTTTTTCGCAAGAGCCGGTACCTGCGGCGTACACCGACCCGACGGTTGATCGGGGTAACTTTTTAGGAAAGGATTTGTTCCATGGAAGAAGGAACAGTCAAGTGGTTCAACGGAGCTAAAGGCTTTGGATTTATTTCTCGCGCCAATGGCGAAGATGTGTTCGTCCATTACAAGTCGATCGTTGGTGATGGGTACAAGACCCTGAACGACGGCGACAAAGTGCAGTTCGAAGTCCAAACGGGTCCGAAGGGCCTGCAAGCAGTGAACGTTTCCAAAATATAAAGGAATCCACTTCATTATTGCGAACATTTTTTAAACACAGAAAGGCACACAGCTAAAAGCTTGTGTGCCTTTTTCATTTTTCAACAAAATTATTATCAATTTGGATCGTTGAATGAAGGTTCGAGTTAAGAGTTCAGTGAACTCAGTATTTCTTTTGATTCATTGCATACCGACAGATGCAAACGCGTAGCCCAACAACATTACACACCAATCTTAGATCTCTAACGCAAACATCCATCCTCTTTAGTTAGTTAACATCCCTCTAAAAGTTGAAGTTGTACATTGATAGTACCGCGTACAAATTCTCCATGATTCGATTAGATGACGGAGTACGAAATTCGGAATCTCTATGAGCAACGAAGGGAAAGATATATAAATCTATCTATGCGTTTGGTAGTTCCACGAATAAAACTATATCATGCCTGTGACGAATTGTTCTTTTGAACTCTTGTCCGAATAACCGAAGCAGCAATTGCAATTGCTATAACGGTTCCCACTACCGCCAATGCCACTCCGATCGGAATATTCACATATCCCATGAGCAGCATCTTCAATCCTATGAAGGTCAAGACAATCGATAATCCATGCCGAAGGTAGTAGAACAGATCCATAATACCGGCAAGTGCAAAATAGAGAGCCCTCAGCCCGAGGATGGCACACACGTTAGATGTATAGATAATAAACGAATCTTGCGTGATGGCAAATATTGCGGGAATTGAATCAACAGCAAAGAGCAAATCCGTTGTTTCTATTACTATTACAACGATGAGAAGAAGTGTGCCATAGTGTTTTCCGTTCGCTTTCACAAAAAACTTTTCTTCGTGGTAACCAGCCGTAACAGGAAAGAATTTTTTAAAAATTCGAACAACAATATTACGTTCCGGATGCACTTCCTTTTTTTCCTTTTGAAACGACATCTTGACTCCGGTAACGACCAGAAATAATCCGAAGATATACAGTAGCCAATGAAAACGAGTAATTAACGCAGCACCAAGAACGATCAGTACGCCGCGCATGATCAGAGCACCCAAAATTCCCCAGAAGAGAACTTTATGCTGGTATTTTGCTGGAACCTTGAAGTAGGAGAAAAGAAGTAAAAAAACGAAGAGATTATCAATACTTAAAGATTTTTCAATCAAGTAGCCCGTAAAAAATTGCAGTGCAGATTCGCGACCAAACCAAAAATATACTCCAACATTGAAAAGAAGCGACAATGCAATCCACCCTGCGCTCCACATTAAAGACTCTTTAATGCTAATCTCGTGCGGTTTGCGGTTTAACACTTTCAAATCGATAGTCAGGAGAATGAGAACAAAAACATTAAACCCGATCCATAAAAGGATGGAATGCATTATCATTGCTTTCTCATAAGAACTTCTTGATTCATTTGTTGTTTCCAATAAAGATAGAAAGGAATTCCTACAATAAGCAAGAGGAGACCTACTAATGAATCGGCAGTCTGCACCAACAGGGTATTCACCACAAACCATGTTGCAACAACGATGAATGCGATTGGAACATACGGGTAACCCGGCACACGGAAAGCTCGATTTGCGTCTGGCATCTTTTTTCGTATAATGAATACTGCAAAAGCACCAAGCGCGAAGAATATCCAACCTGCAAAGATCACGTACGTAAACAACTGATCGTACGTTCCAGTCAATGTCAGAAGCGAGGCCCACACGCCCTGGATCATGAGTGATCTGCCCGGGGTTTTATATTTCGGATGAACTTTGCCGAATCCAGAAAAGAAGAGCTTATCTTTTGCCATCGCAAAAAAGACGCGTGCCGTCGTCATCGATGTTCCGTTCACCGTTCCGAATGTCGAGACCATCACACACAACGAAATGATCGCACCGCCATACCCGCGAAAGACCCTTTCCATCACATCTGCCGCAACCAAATTTGATTTTGCAATCTCTTCGATTGGAAGGACATAGAGATACGCTAAGTTTGTGACTGCATAAATAATGATAACGGCAATCGTTCCAATGACCAAAGCTCGCGGAATAGTTTTCTTGGGTTCTTTCACTTCTCCGGCAAGATACGTGAGACTGTTCCAGCCGTCATATGACCAAAGCGTTGCAATCATTGCAACACCAATCGCTGAGATCAGAGTACCTGAAGAAGGACTGCCCCACAGCGGAAAGAAATGTTCTACGCTCCCCTTCCCGAACGTAAATCCCAGAAACACAATACCGCCGATAGCCGCCACTTTCAGAAAGGTGAATACATTCTGCACAAACCCGCCAAAGTGCACGCCAAAGTAATTGATGATCGCAAGAACCATGATGGCCGATATCGCCATGAGCTTTAATCCGATATCTGCAAAAGGATGGATATTCCCTATCAGCGGGAGCTGCCATGCTTCAAGCGATGGAGAAAAATGAGGAAGGTTGACGAAGAAACCAAAATATTTCGCAAACGCAACCGCAATAGCGGCTATTGACCCAGTTTGGTACACAATGAAAGTAGTCCAACCGTAGAGAAACGCAATAAGATCATTATAGAGAACCCGGAAAAAGACGTACTGACCACCGGCATCAGTAATCTGACTGGCAATTTCTGCATTGGTCATGGCGCCGGCAAGCGTCAGGAGTCCGCTCAGAATCCAGACAAAGATCATCACACCGGGGATCTGAACTGCCGCTGCAACATTGGATGGAGTGAGAAAAATTCCCGAACCAACGACCGACCCAATGACGATCATAATCGCCGAAGTCAGTCCCAAGCGGCGAGAGAGTTTATTCTGTTCCTTCTCCACTCCACATTCAAGAGATATCTGTTCGATCACGAATGAGACTCCATGCTGAACGTAAAGGACATCACAAACAAGGTGAGCGGAAATTATCCGCCGAAGATGATAAGCTGTACTTCTTCCGGCAGCAATGCGCTGAGAGAGCGCATCACGCTGCCCCTGAGCACGCTTTCCAACACACTACGTTTGGTCGCTCCCATAATGACACGATCAACGCCAAACGTAGCGGCTTGTTCGGCAATGGTGTATCCAACTTCATAACTCGGGATTGAAATAATCTGATAATCTATGCCTGAGGCTGAACAAATAGTTTCAATATGTTCTTCTTCACCATTCACTTTCATTTCTATTCGTTCCGGCAATGCACCTACTGCAATCTCCTTGACGCGCAACACAAAGAGCAATGCACCACGTTGCTTTGCTTCATCAAGAGCGAATTTCAACAGCTTGTCATTCACATCCTTAAGTGCAAGAAGATATTTCGTAGAAGGAATAGATGTTCGGCGACGTTTGCGCGTCGGTACAGATAATGTCTGCACTACCTCCGCAGGGATTTGTTTGGCTGCTAATCTCCATTTTACAAATTGGCGAGCAGCAAAGCCGAGCAATAAAATGAGTCCGGCAAAAATCGTTGCTTCGTGTTTTTTTACAGCAATTGATATTTCGATTAAAAGGAGCACCGCCGCTGAAACCATCATCAAGATTTTTACGTACGGCTTCATACTGACCGATTTATCTGTCGCTGTCGAACCAAGATTGATGACCATTGCTCCCACTAATCCGATGGCATAAAGATGAGAGAGCGTCTCTACATCCTGAAAAACGAGCAATACTGTAATAGGCAGAATCGTCGTTACTACCAGCGGAATAATAGGAACGCCATGACGATTCAGTTTGCGCAGTGAAAAGGGAAGTTCTTTATCTATTGACATCAAGAATTGAATGGATATCAGGCCATTGAGCGCCGTGTTACCCGCCGAAATCAGAAGTGTGCCAAGAGAGAAAGCTACAAACCACCCAAACCAAGCGCCAACATAATGCTCGCCAAGAAAACGCAGCATGTCTTCCTTGTGATCACCAGGATTCAACCCATGGATTGCATGCATGGCAAGTCCAAGGAGAAGATTAGCAATAATGACTTTTGCGAGAACAGAAAGTATGGCGCGACGCGAATCTCTGGCAGGGTCTTTCATCAAACCCGTCATATTAGAAATTGCTTCTATGCCTGAAAGACTCAGAATGAATCCAATAAAGATGCCCCAATTATGAAATAATCCTCCCTCTGGCTTGACAATAGTCGCTTGTTGGACTGCAGTCCCTGCAGAAGAAAATATTATTGTTGCTAATGTGGCAAGTGTAAACGCGGAAATCAAGAGAGCCAAACCACCCGAGTGTTTTGGACCGTACCAATTAATGGTGCCAAGAATGCCGATAATAATTATTGCCCATAACGCCGGATTTTCGAGACCTAAATAATGGCAGGCATCCAGTATAGATAAAGCCATGGTAACAACATAGTCTGCTGCCAGAAGTAATGCACCGAAAACGGCAAGTAATTGAGAGCGATGATATACTGAACTATAGACTCCGCCGCCGTGAGGATAGAGACGACAGATCGTAATATAATTGACGGCAACGAGAGTGGTTAACGCCATCATAAAACAGAGATGCCAGAAGCTTGAATAGCCCGCAAGAGCGAATCCAAGTCCCATGACGTAAGCTACACTTGTACCCCAGTCACCATCGAGAATTGCTGCACTGCGGAGCCACCCGAGAACACGCGGCCGGCTGGTAGCATATTCCTTCACTCCCGAGTGCGGGAGTGAAGCACTAGAACCATCAAGATCCAAAATTCAAATTCCGAATTCAACAAAAGGGAAGCCGAGGCCTGTGAATGACCTCGGCTTATCAAAAGATGGGTGTAATAATACTACTTAAAGCGAATGGAAGCAATGACTTTCTCAAACGCAGGCAGGAAGTCTTTCTTCATTGGAGCGTAATAAGTTAATATAACCCTGAAAAATTTGTCGTTTTTCACGACAAAATATGTTCTGCGTTCAATACCCTTCTGAGGAATTTCGTTAAAATAAACGGATTTTTCTCCGTTAATTTTTGTGTCACCTTTGGAAGTTGCCTTGATCTTTTTTGAGTTTTGTTCAACAACCTTTTCCAATGAAAGTTTCTTAGCAGGCCTTACATCTATGTCAATTGTGCAATCATTTCTCGAGACTTTAGTAACTCCCATAAACCTTATCGCTGATATCACATCACCCTTTTTTGGCATATCACTCGCGCCAAAATTAGCTGGATATTCCAATTGGAGATTGTTATCTGAATACCGTTCGGTCTGTGCAATTGGAAGTGCAGGATCAACGCCTTTTTCAATAACAATTTTTTGGGGTAATTTTAATGATGCCATTACCGAATCAAACACGATTTTATACGGTTCAAAAAGATCGTTGAAAGCAGAATATTGCACATAAAAAATTGTTGAATCTTTCAACGTGGCGGCGCAGATCGTACTGATTTTTGTTTTCTCGTCGTACGCACCGGTATAGATTACCTTTTTGGCACCAAGTCCCTCAATAGTGGCGTCTTCAATTTCTTTAACAGTGAATCCTTCAGCCGTCTTTCCGTCTTTGAAGTCCTTGATATATTTCGTATAATCCTGCATAGAATCACTGCGCACAGACGCAATAATGATCTGGATACCATCAGCTTTACGTGTCTCATGATCAAAGAATTTCTCAGCAGCTTCGGCTGAAGATGAAATGACCACTTTCTTCGATTCTGTCACAACCACCCAATCCTTAGGATAGTTAAATGAAACTTTGAAGAATTGATCCTGAAACTGTGCCCATTCTTTTATATCGGCAGTTGAGCTCTTTTTGCACCCTGGCAAGAAAGCAAATACTGCTAATAAGAAGAGGATGATTTTTTTATTCATCGCCGTTCCTTTCGATTAGAGCTGTGTGGAAGAAACAAGTTGATTTTTCACTATTATTCTCATTGAATCGGAACTTCATTTTCTATTCTGGCTGCAGATCTTTCAAACCTTTTTTAGCGGCTTCATTCTTCGGATCAAGCTGAAGCGTCCGTTTATATTCTCTTATAGCATCTTCCTTTTTATTCAAATTCTGATAGCTCTGTCCAAGAAGAAGGTGCGATTGACCAACATCTTCTTTGTACTTAATTGATTTCTTTAAGGAAGTAACGGCATCTTCCCATTTCTTTTTTGATTCTTCCGGCGTCGATTTCTTTTCCAGCATTAACGCCAACGCAATCCCGCGATAGGCATCGGCAAGTTCAAAGCGAAACTTTGTCTCTGCAGTATCAATGACCTTAATTGCCGTTTCAAATGCGCTGCTCCCGGCATCAAAATCTTTCATCTGGAAATAACAAAAGCCCAGGTTAATATAAGCGGGCGGATATTTTGGATTCTGCGCAATTGCTTTTTTCAGGGCGGCACTTGCTGATTCAAATTTATCGATCTGCATCATACACTGAGCGTAATTAATGATAGATCCTACAGCTACTGTGTCGATCTGAAAACGCTTTTGAAAAAATTCTGCAGCACGCTCGTATTGTTTGTGGTTCATATAATACGACCCTATTTCACCAAGCAAATAGGATCGCAGTGCAATTGCCTGTGTCGTATCTTTGATCGCTTCTTCCCAGGTTATCACCGCCAGAGAATCCTTTTTCACTTGTTTATAAGCAGTTCCTAGCCAGCGATAATCATCAAACTCCATGGTATCAATGGCTGCAATTTTTTTATATGCCTCAATAGATTGTGCATATTGTTTATCGATAAGATTTCCATAGGCAAGGGCTCTATACGCGAGAACTGAATTTGGCTCGAGTTTTATATATGTTTTTGCTACCTCGAAGGCTTCTTTATATTGCCTGCTTTTATACAGCGCTTCTAAAAATATCGATTGGATTTCTTTAGGAGGAGCTTTCTCGTTCTTAAAGTATTCTTTGAGAGTCTTTGCACAATTTGTATATTGTTTTGCGCGATAGAATAATCCTGCAAGTTCAAGACGAGCTGCTTCATTATTTGGATCTTGGGCAAGAATACGGACATACCATTCTGCCGCTGTTGTATATTGCCGGTCATTCTTATATGTATTGGCTATTTTATACAATACTCCGGATTGGAGCGAATCTATCTCTAAGCACTTTTCATAATTACTAATCGCCATGGGAGTTACTTTTTGCTTTAAATAAGCATCTCCCATCACTTCGTATGCTGCCGCAATCTGTGGATCCAATTCCTTTGCTTCTGCGGCGGCGACCAACGCAGCATCAGCAGAATCTAAAGCAATGAGACTCTGTCCCAGGACAACAAGCAAAGGAGGATACTTCGACTGCTTTCGCTTCGTCATCTTCAGCCCTGCTTTTGCTGTAGCATAAGCGTCTTGTACGTTTTTCTTTGCAAGTTGAATCTGCCCGAGAACTGTATATCCTTCCATCATCTCGTCGTCCAACTGCACTGCCTTCTTTGCAGCAATTTCCGCAGAATCGAGGCTTCCTGCTTGTTCATATGCCTTTGCAAGAATTAGCCATCCATTCTCATCGCGCGAGTTGGATTGAAGGTACGTTTGACAAACAACAATTGCCTCACCATATTTTTTTTGTTTCATCAGGTCTGTTGCTCTATCAAGTGACTGACTGATGACTGTGGTCGTGGCAGCTACCATCATAACCGCAACAACTAAAAGGATACGCTTCATTATCGTTTCACTCCGCATGTAACTGAATAGTCCGATATGGAATAGTAACAGGCACTAAGCCTGCTGTCTGAAAAATCTTTTGCCCAACATTTGATAGTACTAATGCGCTAAAACCAACTCCAACAGCCGCCTTGGCTTCCGCGTTGTAAAGATACAAAGAATAATGGAATGGATAAAGCGATTCGTGAATTTCTTGCTGACCCGGTAAATATTCTCTTTCGTCGCCCTCTGGCGATTTTGCAAGGATTGGGAGCATCTTCACTTTTATCGTTTGATCCGTCAGAAGCGATGCGGCTACAAATCCAACCGATTGCGCGTGTGCACTTACGTACTGAATCACGTCACGTTGACTGTCCATGACTGTATTTGGTTCCAACGGTTTCGATCCGGCAAATATCTTTTTCTGAAGTAATTCATACAACCCAGAGTTTCTTCCGGTCAGAACAAAATCAATAGGCCCAGACCATCGAGATTCAGCAATCTGTGTCCATTCTGTTGCTGTTTTTGTGACTATGTGATGTACCGATTCTGGAGTAATATTTGGAATTGGATTTTGCTTGTGAACGATGACTGCAATGCCGTCTTCGGCAATTTTATACTCAACAAGCCGAAGAGAAGCTTGTTGTGCAACTTGTTTTTCTTCTTCATTAAACTGCCGATCAATCACAATAGTATGAACGCTGTCATTTAAAAATGAAACGATTGCCTCACGAGTTGTTGCGCCGCGCACTTCAATTTTCACCTGCGGATAGAGACTCATGTATTGTTCACCTTCTTGTTGCATGAGCGGTAAGTACGGATCAGCGGTAAGCAACAGGCGATTACTTAATGGCGCTGTCTCATTTTGTTTTTTACATCCGCTGATGACTGCAATGATAATAAAGAGTATGGAAAGAAGTGTATGCTTCATTCTTCTTCATCTTTTTCATTTTTTTGACGCACGTGGATCCATGTAGAAACAAACCGATAAATTCCCCAGAGCATTAGTACAATGCCGAATGTTACGCGCAATTTACTCGGCACATATTGGAATGCAACACCGCTTATCACTATTATTCCGAATAGAAACGTAATAATAGAAACGGAGTAATGTAAATACGTCGATATATTGGAAAGCTTCCGCACTCTTACGAACCTCGACCTCATAAACGTGCAAAGCTGATAAGTCTAAGTATCAGTTCATCCCAACTTTCAGGATGTGCTGTTTCCTTGCACTCATCAGCTTTGACGTTATCAAATGGTTATTTATTTCCCGTCAGTCTAAACCGGAACGGGATAGAAACCCAAACCGAGACCGGACCTTTCTGCATCACTGCCGGAGTAAAGACCCATTGCTTCGCAGCTCCGATCGCAGCATCTTCAAAGATTGGAGCATCGCTCTTGAGAAGAACAACCTTACGTACTTTTCCCTCTTTATCTACCCATACTTTTACGAACACATTGCCTTCCAAGCCGGCGCGTAAAGCGAGATCCGGATATTTCGGCTCAACTCGCTTGACAACTGTGGGTTCCTTTTCGTATGGAACGAAATCTGGAGGTGGAGCATCTTCATCAATCTTCAAATCTTGTTCAATTTGAGCGGCACCAGCACTTGACGAACTTGCATCGATTGCAGGTGCGGATTGCTGGCTCAATTCTGTTTGTGATAAAATGGTCTGCTCTGGGCTGACTTCTGCATCAGGCACAGGAACGGGAACACCAATACTTGGCCTCACTGCCGGACCTGAAACTGCAACAGCAGGTGCGGCTTGATTGGTCAACGATGGAGGTGGTCCAAGATCTGTGTATTTCATAATGCGGACCATATGAACAGGTTCTTCATCTTCATTCAACCAGATGGCTAGATGATATGTGCCGACACCGGAGAAGCAGATGAGAATGCCTGTTATAAGGCCCCACATCATATATTTTTGAGCAACCGTTTTTAATTCGGCTGCACCATACTGGACAGGTACTGCAATTGTTTGCGCCATATCGTCTCCTATCCTGCTACTTTCGCTATCAACTTTTTATCAGCATCTTTCATTGGTGCAAAGCTGAATTTTGTGATATTAGCGAGGTTGAGCTCATCCATAATGTCGACCATATCGTTATATTTTGATTCACGATCGATCTGCACCAGCGTTATGAGTTTTGGATTGCTGCGAAGTCTTTCAATGAGCAGCGGACGCAGTTCTTTAAATGTGATTTTTTTAAGCGCAGTCGGTTCATTACCCATACTCCAGTAGATAGCCATACTCGGCTCAACGCGTACTGTGAGAAGCGTGGATGCTGCAACTTCCACCTGAACATTGTCATCCGGCGGTAAATTCAACTCCATCGTTTGGGGCTTGTTGAAGACTGTCGTAAGCATGAAGAATGTCAGCAGCAACATGGCAACGTCAACCATCGGCGTCATGTCGATGTGAATACCAGCGCGCTTCTTTTTCTTCTTCCCTTTTGAATGCGATTTTGATTCAGCAACTTCTGCACCGGCCATAAATTATGCTCCTTTATCCAAATCTGTGACGAGATTAAAGCGTGTAATCTTCGCTTTCACTAAAACATCCATCACATCTTCCATCGGTCCATAGGGTGCGTTTTTATCACCCTTAATGACCGTGCGAAGCTTTGGATCATTGATACGTGCTGTAATGAGTAAATTGCCGAGCGTATTTTTATCCACCTCGACTGATTTTCTGTATTTGTTTTGCACACCAAACAACCGCTCCATCAGACCTTGTGAATCAACACCCAGCCAGATCTTGCCGTCTTTGGTCACATACACCATCATGATGTGCGATTCCGGCAGTTTGAATTCCGAATGCGACGCCGGAATGATAACATCGACATCCTCGGGCGGTTTAAACTGCGTCGTCAACATGAAGAACGTCAGCAAGAGCATTGCTACGTCCACCATTGGTGTCATGTCGATGCGAGTGCCGAGTCTTTTCTTTTTATGTTTTGGCATAACGTCACCTTTCCCGGTTACTTCTTATGCGGTCTGCGTGATGCTAAGGATTGAATTATGGAATAGCTCGCTTCGTCAATCATATAGGTGAAGTTATCGATTTTCGTGACAAAGAAGTTATATGCAACGATACCGCCGATACCAGCAACAAGACCGCCGGCAGTGTTGATAAGCGCTTCAGAAATACCGATAGCGAGTTGAACTGCATCAGGTGCGCCGGCTCGCCCCATTGCTTGGAATGAACGAATCATCCCGATAACTGTTCCGAGCAATCCCACCATCGTTCCAATAGAAGCAATTGTGGACATCATCGATAGGTTTTTTTCCAGCATTGGCACTTCGAGCATCGTTGCTTCTTCAATAGAGCGCTGAATACTTTCCATTAATTCTTTTTGTCCTTTCACATCACCTTCTTCTATCACCATTTTGTATTTTTCTAGGCCCGCGCGGAGAACGTTGGCGCAAGAGCCGCGCTGTTTATCGCATGCGGCAAGCGCTGCATCGATATCGCCGGAATTCACTGCCTGTTGCACGCTTTTTAAAAACACAGTTAACGTGCCTTTGCCATTGGCTTTCTTCAATGTGAGCCAACGCTCAACGACTACTGCGATCAGCATGATAACAATTGCGATAAGACCGATGACAAGTACACCGCCTTCCTTGATGAAGGATGGTAAAAAGTATTCGAAAATCACCCAGCCAAAAACGAAAGCGAGGACGATAACGATAGCATTGAACGTGGAAGTCTTCATGAAACGTTCTCCTGATTTGTGTGATATGTAATGATTATGATTATGACTTATACTTTAAGACTACTTAAGACTATTGATCGCCTGCTGACGATCTTCTTCTACGTTAAAAACACTCGTGAGCTTTGTAATGACAAAAACATTTTGAACCCCTTTTGCAACGTTGCAGAGGCTGATTTTGCCAGACACTTTTTGATACATAGAATGGATGCCGACGAGCGCACCTATTCCGGAACTATTCATATACGTAATGCTGCCAAGATCAAGCACAAGTTTTTTATTTCCTTGTTCCACTAAATCTTTGGCTTTGGCTTTTAAATCGTCCGTCTCTTCACCGCCAATCAGCGAACCACGCGGCTCCAGCACAGCGATTTCCAAATTATTGAGTGTTGTAAGTTTTGTTGACATTTTAATTCCTCGATTCTTTGAGTTCGATAAACAAACTAATTCTGATACTCAAATTTAGTACCACACATCCCGAGTCTTTCATGGCTTTTTCAATACAATATCTGCCTTTTGGAATAACAGAAAGTGAAGATGTGGGGAAAAATTCCACGCTCTTAATGAATAAGGAGTGTATAAAGGCGAAATTGCAGAAATTTGACGAGAAAATGAATGAGGAAAAATGCCCCGCGTTCTGACGCTTATAATCCAAATTTCTTGCGTTTGTTCAGCAAGGTCTTTCGATCTACGCCAAGAATGCGAGCGGCTTCATCGTAATCTTTTGCAATCTGAAGAACTTTTTTGATTTGTACTTTTTCAGTTTCTTCCAAAGAGAGGGCATTTGTTTCAATTCTTGCGCGAATCTCTTCCGGCAAATGTGCTGGTTCGATGACGCCATTTGCTGCAAGAAGCGCTGCGCGCTCGATGACGTTTTCCAATTCCCGAACATTGCCGCTCCAACGATACGTTTTCAGAACTTTGTCAGCATCCGTTGAAATTTTGATGTCACGATCTTTTGAAATTTTATTGAGAAAATGATGGATGAGCAGCGGCACGTCTTCCGGCCGTTCTCGAAGCGAAGGAAGTTTTATCCGGACTCCATTCAAGCGGTAGAAGAGATCTTCGCGGAAACTTCCTTCTTTCAATGCTTCGTCCAAATTGCGATTTGTTGCAGAAATTACTCGCACGTCCACTTTGCGCGTTATATTTTCACCAACACGCTCGAAATCTTTCGTCTGCAGAACACGCAAGAGTTTCGATTGGATGGATGATGACAACTCCCCAATTTCATCTAAGAAGATTGTTCCGCCGTCTGCCATTTCAAACCGGCCCTGCCGATCCTTCAACGCGCCGGTAAATGCACCGCGCACATGGCCAAATAGTTCGCTCTCTAATAGCTGTTCTGGAATTGCGGCACAGTTCACTTTGACAAACGGTTTATCGGCACGATTGCTTTTCTGGTGGATGTAATGCGCTACTAATTCTTTTCCTGTGCCGCTTTCTCCTTCAACCAGAATGCTAATGGTACTTTCTGCAACACGCGCTGCAATGTCAAGCTGTTCAATCATTGCACGGTTCCGTGTGATGATTTCACCGCTGCCCTGCAAGGAGGCAAGTTCTTCGCGAAGTTCAGCTACTTCATGAACAAGCTGATGATGTGCAAGAACTTTTTGTGTGAATAGTTTCAATTCCTCAAAATCGAAGGGTTTCTGTAGATAATCGTGCGCCCCTTTTTTGATCGCGACGACAGCTGTATCGACCGAGCCATGGGCTGTCATAATAATAACAGTCGTGTTGGGCGAATACTGTTTTATCTCAGCAAGGACTTCAATACCATCCATGGGCGACATTTTTAGATCGACAAAAGCTATATCAAATACATGTTCCTGCAGTAAGTGCAATACATCCTGCGGTTTCGCACAGAGCGTTGCATCAATACCGATCGATTCGAAACAGATACCGATTGTATTGAGAATATTTTTCTCGTCATCGACAACAAGTATTTTTGGTTTTTGCTGCTGCATTCGACTTATACCTCGGCCTGCAGTACGGTAGGAAGAGTGAAGAAAAATGTGCTGCCAACTCCTATCTGACTTTCTACCCAGATTCGTCCACCGTGGGCTTCTACTACTTCTCGAGCAATTGCCAACCCCAATCCAACGCTGCCCGGTGTTGTCTCAGTTGAGCTTTTCACTTGTACAAATTTATCAAAAACTGTTTCTAAATTCTCTTGTGGAATTCCATGCCCCGTATCGGCAACGGTTACAAAAAGTCCATCTTTCTCTTCCTTGGCAGTCAACTGAACTTTGCCGCCTGTATCGGTGTAACGAAGTGCATTACTCAATAAGTTCGTGACAACCCAGGTAAGCTGATGGGGATCGGCAGAAAGCGCATGGAGATGTTCCGGAATAGCAAGCTCTAGGTGAATCTGTTTTTCCTCAAACGGAAGACGCAGCGGTCGCACGGCGTCCGCCACAAGCCGGCGGAAATCTATAAGTTCTTTTTTCATTTCATATTTGCCGGATTCAAGCTTGGAAAGATCCAGCAATTCTTTTACCAATTTTCGCAGTCGTTCAGAATCATCTTTCGCAGCCACAAGAAGATCTTTTTGGCGCTGGTTCACGGATCCCACAACTTCCTGAGAAAGGATATCGATGCCCATGCTTAATGACGTCAACGGTGTGCGAAGTTCATGAGAAACCGTTGCAATAAACTCGGATTTCATCCGGTCAAGGTCTTTGAATCGCGTTACATCCTGTAACAGCGTGACCACACCTTGAATATTTCCATGCTCATCCATAATGTGCGCTTGACGCGGCCGGAAGTATAATTTCAGATCGTTGCGTGTGAATGCGAAAAGCGGATCGCGGTGCTCCTGTTCTATGCGCCGGATGCCGCCGAATTCCAGCATCTCTGCCCAGCTTTGATTGCCGACGACTTCGCGCAAAACTTTCCCATGCCAATCGGCTCCACGGACATCGAAGACAGCCGCCGCGGCTTGATTCATCAGAACAAGGACTCCGTTCTGATCCGTCACGATAACCGGGTCGGCAATACTTTCTACAATCGTCTCGGATTTTTTCTTCTCCACAATGAGCTGTTGGATATTTAATTGCTCATAGGTTCTCAAGCGTTCCGTCATCTTGTTGAATTCTTGACTCAGCTCTCCAATCTCATCGTCTGTGTTCACATCGATTTTTTGATTCAGCTGACCGCTACTGATACTGCGGACAGAACGAGTCAGTTTCTCTGCCGGTAAAAGAATAGTCCGCGAAAATCGTATACTTGTGAAGATACTCAGAAATACTGCTACGATAGAAATCGTAATGACCGTGACAGTTGCATCGCTGGTCAGCTGGTTTAATTTTTCTTCGGTCACCGTCATTGCATCTTGATTAATTTCGAGATACTCGAAGCATCCATCCTGCAACGATTTCGCGACAGGAAGAATTAATCTCGTTCTGAATTCGGCTGCAGCGGTTGTCTGTCTTTTCATTTGCAAGAGACGATACAACGAATCAGTAAGCTGGGTATATCGATAAGAATCCTGGGTGATCCGGTCCAGGACTATTTTTTCTCGATCATTCACATTGCCTTGTTTTGCTTTTTCCAACCATCCGAAAAAATTTGATCGATTCGTGCTAAATTGAAAATACGCATCATTATCTTGAATCAACATCGAAAGCTGGGCATTTTCCTGTCGACCTAAAGCCTTAAACATATTTTGCGCAGCGCGGACGCTTTCATAGTTATCATGTAACATGAGACTAAACGTATCACGGAGATTGGAAAAACTATAGACAGCAAAAGCGCTCGTTGCCAAACCGATAACAACAATAACGACATAACTAAAACCAATTTTATAACGGAGACTTGTCACAGAACCTGCCTACTTCTTATTCAACACTTTCCACATTTCGCCCAGCAGTTCGCGGAGTCCTTCTCCCGTAACCGCTGAAATAGAAAACGTCACCACGCCGCGTCCGAATTTTATCGATGCAAGCTTCTTCTTATCCGCTTCATGAACAATATCCATCTTGGTAAGAGCAACTATCTTTTTCTTTCTTGCAATTGCAGGATTGTAGGAAGCAAGTTCATTCAGAAGAATATGATAATCCTTTTTCGGATCTTCGCTGATGGATTCAATGAGGAACACAAGGACGCGTGTGCGTTCAATATGACGGATAAATTGAATACCAAGACCCTTGCCCTCGTGTGCGCCTTCGATCAGGCCGGGAATATCGGCGATAACAAAACTATTTCCTTCCGCATAGCGGACGAGACCAAGATTCGGCGTGAGTGTCGTAAAAGGATAATCTGCAATTTTCGGTTTGGCTGCAGATACCACTGAGATCAGTGTTGATTTGCCGGCATTCGGAAAGCCAACAAGCCCGACATCCGCAAGGAGTTTGAGTTCAAGAATCAGTTCGCGTTCCTCGCCCGGCGTTCCAGGCTCAGCAAACCGCGGCGCTTGATTCGTAGGTGTAGCGAACTCTCCATTCCCTCGCCCGCCTTTTCCACCTTGCGCAATAATGAATTCATCGCCATCGTGCAACAAATCGACAATGGTCTTTCCTTTCACTGCATCCCGTACCAAGGTACCGCAAGGCACCTTAACAACTTCGTCCTTCCCTGATTTTCCTCCCTGATCTTTTCCGCGTCCATTCTCTCCGCGTTCTGCTCGATAACTTCGTTTGTATTTAAAATCAAGCAATGTGTTCAACTGCCTGTCCGCACGGATAATAACGCTACCGCCGCGCGCGCCATTACCGCCATCCGGTCCGCCCTTCGGAATATATTTTTCATGCCGGAAGCTGATGCACCCATTGCCGCCATCACCTGCTTTGACAGAAATTCTTGCTTCATCGATAAATTGCATAAAGAACCTGCCCGATAAAAATTGCCGACCTATTGATTGGCAATGGATGAATGAAAATGCGCATATAATTTATCTGTGAAACCTACCGCTTCCGCGCTAAATGGATCTGTCTGATTGACAAGAAAAAGTTTATCAAGATATTGAGCAACCTGTTCCCACGTACGCAAAAGACTTATTTCTGTGACTGCCCCGCGAAACGCCGGTTCATCATTTGCAAAAAGTTTCCGGACAATAAGGGCAAATTCTTCACCGGGAAAAAGATCAAGAATTTCCTTCTGCTTCGCGCTCGGTGTCGATGCAAGATACTGCTCATCGTTCTCCCCAAAGACAAGGAGCGGTATTTTCGGCTTTATGTCCTTCTCTGACGCTTGTGCCTCATCGATTGTTTCTTGCACGAGTCCGGTACTATCAACATTCATTGTTGATATCGGTTCGTTCTCGTGCTGTTCTGTGTCGGGCGGTACAACAGGCGATGCAAGCACATGGACAGTTGCATCTTCATTACCTGTTCGAACGACTTCTATGATATCTGCCAATCGATCTGCTGTAATTTGTATGACACGATTATGGTCGCGCTCGAATTCCAACCGCGTACAGATTTCCTGAATGTTTTTATCTCCAAAAAAAACAATGGCTGCATTAATCGGGAGTGTTTGCTGCTCAAATTCCACCTGCGGCACCATTTTACCGGATTCGACAAAATCGAACAAAGCACGTGTCATATGTGCGAGTTCAAGGCTGGAATGCTGAGTCACCACTTCATGATCGATCTTTTCTATCAGCAACTTGAATTCTTCATACGTCACTTCTGCCAATCCACGATCAACAATAAATCGCTTAATCAATTCAGGGAAGTACGTATAATCAACGCAATATCTGAGACGTTTTTCAATAACCTCCGAAGCGACTCTGCGCTGCTCGCCAACAATAAAATTTAACAGTGTCCATTGCGGGCGGCAAAGATAGTTGAATTGAAAATGTACCGACTCATCAAGAAGCGATTCAAATTCCTGCACACTGAAATGATAATTCTGAACAAGCAATAAATCAATCTGCTCTTCAAGACTTCGCACTTCGGGCAGTGAATAGGAAAATTTTTTAGAACGGTACTCCAATCCTCGTTCCTGCCTGAGTGTCTTTTCAACTTCAGCTTTGAAATACGCCTTTATTGCCGGATGGATTCTTGCTGAAAGTATTTTTTTTAAGATAATACCGTCATCCTCGCCAATCGTTTTAATGTGAACGGCATGGATGATGGATTCTATTTCTGCTTCAAAAATGTAACCCATTGTTAAATTAAGCCATTATGTGATTGCGTGATTGAGCGATTAAAGGATTATGAGGAAAATACATTTTATCTCCTACCACGTACTGTTTGATGGGAGGCTGAGAAAATAGCAAGCAATTCATTTGCTTCCTTAAGCAAGTCACCCGTCTTTTCTGTGGAAAGTATATTGAGTTCTGTTATCATTTCAAGCCAAAACACTGTTTCATCAGCTTCTTCTACAACAATACCAATTTTCGCAATGAATTCTGCTTTTGAACGGGCTCTGCAAACCGCACAATAATTTGCAGCAACAGATGTTGCAGAACGCATCAATTGTCTTCCTATAATCTTACTCTCTTCATTACTCGGGAATATCCGAACGAGTCTAACAATTCCAATAGCAAATTGTTTTGTTCGATCTCTTAATATTTCCGGTTGACTTTTTACAATGAATCAATCTCTCGTTCTCTTAATCACTCACTCTCTCAATCACTCAATCACCAAATCTTCGTATTCCTATTTTTTTAATATAGCTTTTACGCGGTCTATTTCTTTTTGTGCTGCTGTTTTAAACTGTGCATCAGTATCTTTCCGATCGACGATCTGCCTGTACATCGTCATTGCCTGATCGTACTTGGATGTTTTTTCATACGATTGACCCGCCATATAGTAAGAAGTTGAAATCCAATCAATTTTGCCTCGTTTCGTAACCAGGTATGGTACCTTCAGAAATTCTAAAACAGCTTGTTGATATTCTCCCTTGTAGAAGTACGCTTCACCAATGTAATACCGGAGTTCCGCTTCAAGGTCGGAGTTGCCGGCTGCAATCAAACTTTGCAATTGCAGAATCGATTGATCGTAGTATCCGAGCTTCTGATAGAGCACACCCATATCGATTTTTTTATCGATGAGATCCGGATCGTTCGGAAAACGATCGATGAACTTGCGGGTCAGTTCTAATGCACCGTCGAAAAGCTCCATTTCCTTATAGGTCATAATCAAATTGCTCATGGCAAGCGGAACAAGATCGGGGGAGCGCTCTTCATTATCAAGAATGAAACGGTACTGTTTGGAAGCATTGTCCCATTGTTCCATACTATAATATGCATTGCCAAGACTCAGCCGCGCGCGCGGCAGAATACCGTCGTTTGGAAAATTCCGCAGAAGAGAATCATACAGCTGCACTGCCTCAGGCATTTTTTGATCCAGCTCATGCACATGCGCTATCCAGAAGAGCGCCTCAGGAACAACAGCAGCCCCTCGATAAGAAAGAACGACATTGTCGAATCGCTCTTTCGCTTTTATGAAATTTTCCTTCCGGACTTGATATTTGCCGCGCTCAAATTCAAACTCTGCTGCATAGCTCAACAAACCTGCGTCATTCGTTTTTACAAATTCCGCGGCACGTTTGTCCGCTTCTTTTATATTATCAAGACGGAAGTATGATATAATCACGCGTGATTGGATGTAGTGTTTCAGACTATCATTGTTTGTTTGCGATAGTGCCGCATTATACTTCACAATCGCATCGGAATATTTTTCATTCCGAAATAACATTTCTGCTGTTTCCAGCGCTACCGATGCCCCTTGTCCACCTGTCTTCACTGCGATGCGACTTACATTCTGCAAATATGTTGTAGCAGCATCAATATCATTTTCTGCCTTCGCGATAGATGCAAGAGCATAGTACGCCTGTCCGGCTTTCTCGGTCGCCTGATCCCGCGTTACATAATCGGCATAATATTTCTTTGCCGCCGCGTGATTGCCAAGTTTTTCACTGCACGCTCCGAGGTTGAAGACTATGGAACGCTCAACGTTCTGATCGCCGGTCACAGCGAAGAAATCCGACCGCATTCTTTTCCATCCTCGTTCATACCAATCGAAAGCATTCTTGAAATCCTTCGCGTTGAAATATGCGTCTGCTTTTCGTATATCAATATTCGAATTCAACGGACTGTAAAAGTATCGTTTCTCCAGGAGATCAAAAAAACCAAGCGCTTTGATTAATCGAGCGCTGTCCGCTGCCGCTTTTGCGAGGTACGCCGCTGCAGCCGCGCTGTACGTGTGATTTGGATTATGGGAGAGAAATCGATCTATCACTTGGAGTGCGGAATCTTTTTCCATGATTCCATCGAGCGACATGCCTAGGTGATAATATGCGGATGGAGCTGTCTCACGATCTGAATATTTTTCCAACAAAAGTTTATAGGTTAGGATTGCGCTTTCATAATTCTTCGCAGAAAAATATGAATCACCCAGCAAGAGAAGCGCTATGTCTCTTCCGCGTGTTCCAGAAGACTTCGACAAAAATTCTGTTCCCAGTGTTCGCAAATCTTCCGGCTTCTCTGTCAATTGCAAGCGGAGTGTAAATGCAGCCACAACAGCTTGATCTGTGAGTTCACCTGCCGGAAAATATGCTGCCAGTGAATCATAGAACGCGATGGCTTTGGAAATATATTCTTTTTCTCGTGCGCTCGTTTTTTCCTCTTTCAGCGCAAGCAGTTCATAGGACTGTGCTTGTTTCATCCACGCAGAAGGCCGGAGAGCATCTTCCAAATCGACGCTGAGTGCATACGCGTATTGCCCTGCGGCAAGATTGTAATCTTTCAAATCAAAGAAGTAGATTTCTGCAAGGCGGTATGCAAGATTGCCTTTTGATTTCTGTGCTATCACATCCCCTACCAGCAATGCAAGTTTTTGCAGACTTGCATCCTTACTTCGTTGATCGAACGCTTTGATGAGACGAATTTGTTTTTGTGCATCCGGAACAAATTCGCTGCTCGGATAACGTCTTTGCAAATTTTCGAAGGCATCAATTGCTCCGTCAACATCGCCGGCTTTTATCCGCGCTTCACCAAGTTCAAAAGTCGCATCATCAATCCATTCGCTCGCAGAATAACGTTCGCGCAGCCATTCGCAAAAATCGATGGCTGTTTTTGGATCACGCAGTTCCGTGTTCGCTATCCTTGCACCCTCAACCAGAAGACGCGGCAAATTCGCATCCGATGAAAATTGCTGGCGGTAGTCATTTACCAATCGCACAGCTTCGGTGAAGTTTTTCGTTATCTTCGCAGCTTTATATGCACCAACGACCAATGCCCGTCGATCCACACTGCCAAGACTATCATTGAGCGCACGGGAATAATACTGCGCCGCTTTTGTGAGGTCACCCGTCTGCTCTGCCGCAATGCCGGCTTTGTAGAGCACTTCCCCATTGCGCACTCCTCGAATTTCGCTTGCTCGTTCATACAAGGCTAACGCACGCGGATATGACCGAACGTGATTGTTTGCCTCCGCCATTTCGATGTAGGCATCTTGCCGCAACTGTTTCGGCGCTTTGGCACTGTCCTCTGCGAGCGATTTCCATGCTGCCATGGCATCATCTGTATTGCCCGCGAGATTCTTCAACACACCGAGCGTGAAGAGCGCCTTGTTATAGCTTGAGGTGGATTTAAAATTCTTCGCGACATCAGAGATTGCTTCCTCCGCTTCGGAAGTTCTCCCTAACCCTGCAAGAGCTTGGCCCAACAGCAACAACGCGCGAGCCTTCAACGGTGCATCGTTTGCTGCATCCGCAACACGTTTACATTCCTGACGCGCTAGTTCATACTGTCCTTCCACAATAAGCATTTCCGCAATTCTTAGCCGCGCCGGTAGGACTTCGGCTGTCGTGTACTCTTGCGTCAACATGCGAAGAACACGGTTCGTATTTTCCTTATCGCCAAGCTGTTCGTAATAATCCGCTGCTTTTGACAATGCAATCGGTGCGAACTTGCTCTTCGGATGAAACGTCTTAACGCGTTCGAACGCCATTGCTGCCTCGCGCTCATTCTTCATAGCCGCATATTCCTCTGCGGCGTTCATCCACGCTTCAGGAGCTTTACTGTTGTCAGAATATGCAAGAGCAAAATTTTGGAAGGTGAACCGTGCTTCGTCGTGTTTACCAAGCTTGGATTGCGACAGTCCAAGATAGAAATGTGCCTCAACGCCTTGTGCTGTAGAAGGATACAAGTTGATAAATGCTTGGAATTGTTCCAATGCCAGATCGTATAACTTGTCATTATAGAGGTTCACGGCAAGTTTGAAATCGGCGTTCTCTTTCGAATCTTGTGCAAGCATCGGAAACGAACAGAGACTGAGGAGGGAACATATCAAAATAATTCGTTTCATTAATGAAAAATGTAGCCAATAATCAATCGATTAGCAAGGTGAGGAAAACATCACATCCGGTCATTGTTGTTCACAATTAATTATTACAGATTGACAAAAGCTTATTGAAAAGACAAACGAAATTGATTACTTTGATAAAGCATTTTTATATCACATAACAAGATCACTGAATACCATAGTATGAAAAGCCCCTCAACAAAACGACCTATCAAGCGGTCAACCAAAAGAGCAGAAATATGGATTGTTGAGGATAATATTTTCTTCCAAAAATGTCTTATTGAATTGATCAACTCTGAAACCGATTTAAAATGCAGCCAATCATTTAACTCTTGTGAGAAAACTCTTCAACAGTTGGAATTAGGTACGCATCCAAACATCATTTTATTGGATATCGGGTTGCCCGGTATGAGCGGGCTGGAAGGAATACAGAAATTTAGGCAGCTTGCTCCATCCACACAAATCATTATCATTACTGTGCACGAAGATAGTGACAGTATCTTTCAAGCCATCTGTGCCGGAGCCGCAGGCTACTTACTCAAAGAATCTTCGGGAGAGAAAATTATCGAGGCAATTCGCGATGTGCAAAAAGGCGGATCGCCTATTAACGCACAAATTGCACGAAAAGTTTTAACGGCGTACGCGGCATTAAACACACCTTCCCCCAATTATGATTTGACGAACCGCGAGAGGGAAATCCTTCTGCACATGATAAATGGTTTAACGAAAAAGGAAATCGGCGAGAAGCTTTCCCTCAGTCATCACACCATCGATACACACGTACGGAAAATCTATGACAGACTTCATGTCAACAAGCGCAGCAGTGCTGTCGCAAAAGCTCTGAAACAACGGATTGTCTAAACCGTTTTGGATTTGTTTGTCAAGTAGTTCTTTCACGAAATTATTAAAAAACCAAAAAAATAAAAAATCACGCGTTTGCGTGATACCGCTTTAATGAGCTAATATGTATCTTTGCAGTGCAGTTTGTAGCCCACCAAGGGTTTGTTGAAACCACCTACAAAGCTGTATCCGAGGAATTTGGATCGCTCTACCATAAAGGCGACACGCTTCACCTGCAGCGTAACGCTTGACGAAGCACAATGGGAAATGCTGAGTCACAGGGGTGTTAGGAGGCTTAACAAAGTTGAAGGCAGGGCGAACCAATTTGATTCGCCTTGCCTTTTTTATTTGTCCACGTTCCTCAAAACTGAGAATTGAATAATCACGCGATACTATGAATGCACCAACAGTACCATCTCTTAGAGACCAACACAAAATACTCAAAGTGTTGCAAGCGATCCGAGAAGAGAATCTACACAACTATCAATGTCGTATCGCCTCAGAGCTTCCTCGCGAGCTAAATGACCCAGCGACAAACGGAGAGCAGAGTCACTGAGCACGCGGTGTATTGCCCATGCTACCGCTGTCGCATCGCGTGGCCTTATAAGCAATCCCGTCCTACCGTTTGTAATAATCTCCGGCAACCCACCGGCATTCGTCGCAATGATTGGTCGCTGCATAGCCATTGCCTCAACAACCACAAGTCCGAATGTCTCAGAAAACGATGGAAGAACAAAAACGTCAAGAGCTGCCATCAAACGAGGAACATCGTCCGTAAAGGGCAGATATTTCACATACCGCTCGATGTCAAGTTCGCGGCATAATTTCAATAAATATTCTTTGTATCCATGTTCACCCGCGGTTTCATCACCTGCAATAAGAAACATAACATTGGGGTGCTGCTTTACAACTTCCGGTACTGCACGAAGCAATATATGCTGACCTTTTAGTTTGTCGAGCCGTCCTAGAACTCCAATAGTATAACCTTTATGAGGTAATCCGAATAATGTTCGTGCTTCATTTTTATTATAGTGTGATGGATCAAATTGCTGGAGATCAGTGCCCAAAGGAACTACTTTTACTTTCTCACGAGGCACACACGTAAATGAAATTACATCCTCTTTCATACTCTGGGTCAGGGAAATCCAGAGCGATAGTTTTGAATATATCCATGAGTGTATAATATCACGCTTGTTATAACGGGAATTCATTTGTTGATAAAACACTAACTTCACTTGAGGCGTTATCATTGATGCGACGGCGGCAAGATGAATATCGCTTGACTGCATGAGCAGTACCAGTTCGATCTGTTGATCCCTGAGTACGCGGGCAAGGTGAAATGCAGCAAAGATATCTCCATATTTCCAATGAGGAGTGATTGTGATTACATGAAGATTTGCTTCATGGGCTCGTTGGTCAAGCGGCGATGAATGTGGAACAATGACGACCGTAGAAACACCTTTTTTCTTCATCGCTTGTGCTATGCGAATAGTAGAAAGCTCAAGCCCGCCAAGGGAATGGGAGAAACATACTAATGCTACTTTTTTCTGTAATCTTTTCACAGTATTTAGACGAGTTCTAATCAATATTGTTTCTCAATCGATGTTGGCAGACATAAAAAGATTAAATTTGGAACATCAATTCTGACATTCTATTTTGTGTGGTAGCTTATTCATCGGAACCAACCTCGAATACTTCATAGTCAATGTAATAAAGGAATCCGAATTATTCTAAGTATAATTTGATTTTGCAGGAAAATACACGATCTTATAGTAGTTTGATTTATATTGTTACTATTGAAAGAGTGAACGATGGCAGATTCTCCGGTGCATTCATTTCATATTCCCGTACTCGGATTGGCATTCTCTGTTGATACGCCGATTCGTGTTGCGAGATTCGGTATTTCGTCTGTCATTTCGATTGTAGATGATATCCTCATCGAGCATATGCGCAAGTATTATGCACGTGTGTATGGAGAAGCATATAGCCCAATTACTGTGCGGGATGAAGATTATCGAGCCAGAAGAATCACCGAATATCTCAATCTTCTCCAGAAGATCGTGCAGAAACAGATTGCAGATCTCAAGGCCTCAGCGTTTGAAAAAGGGAGCGAGATCGTCAAATATTTTGAAATGCTGCCCGAGGATTCACAGCTCAAAGCTCTTTACCGTCGCATGATACATACGACTGACACTGAAAAGCGATCTGCATTGCAACATGAGTTACGAAAAAATATTGTTGCTGGTCATATCGATGTCAACATCATGACGAAATTGGATAAAGTAAATGTCGGCCGCGATGAAGAAAAACTTCCGGTAGAATTTTCAGACGCCCTAGCATCGCTGCGCGGGTTTGCGCAATGCGACCTCAGCGCGTCGGTTGTTCTTTCTGCGGGTTTAAATTCCCGTTTATTCAGCTATCTGGGACAGCGTAAAGAGTTCATTCCGGATGAGCAGGGTCATCTCAAAAAAAGAGTAATTTTAAAAGTTACAGATTATCGCTCCGCATATATCCAAGGAAAGATTCTCGCGAAGAAAGGAATATGGATTTCTGAATTCCGGGTTGAATCCGGATTGAACTGCGGTGGACACGCATTTGCCTCCGATGGTTATTTGCTTGGACCGATTCTGGATGAATTCAAAACCAATCGTCAAATCCTTTTTGATGAACTCTCTCTCCTCTATAATGCGGCCCTCAGGGACAAAGGACTCACTGTACCATCTGTACCAATGCAATTTCGTATAACGGTACAAGGTGGAATCGGTACGGCGAAAGAAGATGCATTCCTGCGCGACTATTATCGCGTTGATGGAACCGGGTGGGGATCACCTTTCCTGCTCGTCCCCGAAGCAACCAATATTGATAAAACGACCAGAGAAATCCTTGCGCGTGCTACGAAAGAAGATTATTACATCAGCGATGCTTCACCACTCGGCATACCATTCAACAATGTGCGCGGCAGTTTAAGCGATCTGCAAATCCAACAACGTTTCATCGAGGGAAAACCCGGAAGCCGTTGCACAAAAAAGTATCTTGTTTCAAATACAGAGTTCACAACAGAACCAATTTGCACTGCATCGAAAGAGTATCAGGAATTGAAAATCAAACAATTGCAAGAACAGAATTTACCGCCTGAGGTATTGGAACAAAAAATTGCGAAGGTTGTCGAGAAAGCATGCCTTTGTGAAGATCTTGCCGCGTCTGGTTTCATTAACAGCAGTTCAAATGGATCGATGAAGGGCCGCGCTGTTGCCGTATGTCCTGGACCAAATCTTGCCTATTTTTCGAAGATCGCAACGTTAGAAGAAATGGTGGGACATATCTACGGTCGCATACAACTTATGACCGATCCCAATCGACCAAATTTGTTCATTAACGAACTCCAGTTATATATCGATTATATGAAAAGTGAAATTCAGAAGCGGCTTGATAATTGGAATGCAAAGGAACTTAAGTATTTTAGTACCTATCGGGCCAACCTTCAGGAAGGCATTGCTCATTATAAATCCCTTATTCCTAAGTTCATTGAAGAGACAGAGCGCTACCGTGAGACAATGCGGAATGAATTGCTCGATCTTGAACAAGAATTGTTAGAGATTGTTATCCCTCCTCTTGAAGTACTTGAGTTTGTACATTAATTACCTTTAGGCACAAATCGGAACAGACGCTTCTCAAAGTAAATCTCTGTTCATCTGCTATTTGGTTCAACTGCTCACTCACTTTATAACTCCACTGTTCAATGTTCACTTGTCCGCCATGCTTTGTGGCGTATGGAATCGCGTAAAAATATAATAAAAAAATTCTTGGTTGGGTACTAAATGGCTGAACATTTAAATACATTTCTAATTGCCAAGAGCATTACTCTTGTGAAAAATCATTGATAAATTGATAATTAATGAAGTGACGGGTAAATGACGGGTAAAATCCCTTCCAATGTCTTGGACAATCACTCATTCAATGAGTAAATTGTCAAAAACAAAAAAGGAGACCAATCTCATGAAACAACCAGATTTAGGAAGAAAAATATCCGAGCTGAGAAAAGCAAAAAGCTTAACACAAGAAGAGCTTGTGGAAAAATGTAATATCAGCGTTAGAACACTTCAAAGGATTGAAACCGGAGAAGTAACACCGAGAAGCTATACTATAAAGACAATTCTTGCTGCGCTCGATTATGATTTAAGTGCCATCGAGGTGAACGACGATACAATCATTCATTCAACGATAAGATCGTTCAAAAAATATCTCTTCCTTGATATAGACCTAACTGCTTCGCCTGACTTTTTTATTAAACAACTCAACATCTCTTGGATTATAGGAATAATCTATTTTTTAATCGGATTCTTCGAAGGAGCCGCAGAATATTTCAGATTCGAAGATCACCGAATGATCTTTAGCACGCCGGTCTATCTCGCAATAAAGATATCCTTTATAGTTACTTATATTTTCTTTCAGCGCGGATTCATACTTCTAGGAGGATTTTTTAAAAATTACTTGTTGAGAATTACTTCCTTCATACTCATATTTGGAAATATATTGATCATCGGCTATGATGTTGCGTCAATATTTTATGATTCGATAGAACGACAATATATTTTAGGATCTGAGGCAGTTGTCTTTGGGTGTATTGGAATAATTTACGGGATATCATTAAGACGGCTTCGGAAATCTATCGGTGCAGTGGCTACTTATGCCGGTGTTTTTGAAATTATAGCAGGATGTTTCTTTCTTACGGTAATTTTATCGTTTATGGGATTCATTATGTTGGTACCAGCTGAGCTTTTTGAAATCATAATCCTTTATAAAAGCATGGATCTTATAAAATCAAAACAGGAAGAAAGCAGTTTTACATAATCTTATTTTGCTCACACTTAAGGAGTAATTCATGAATAAACGTATGATTATTATTCTCGTCCAAGTCGTTCTCTTGATATTATTCACTTTAACTGATGCATATCCTTGCACAACTTTTGTCCTTCATCAAAGGAATCGGCTGGTGTTCGGACGCAACCTCGACTGGCTAACCGGAACAGGCTTGGCCATGGTTAATCCAAGGAATCTTGAGAAGGTGGCTCTCGTCGATTCTACAGAAAAGCCGGTCAGATGGATCTCAAAATTCGGCAGTATCACCTTCAATCAGATCGGAAGAGACTTGCCATACGGCGGTATGAACGAAAGCGGACTCGTCGTGGAACACATGACGTTGGATAAGACAGTATATCCTGCCAAAGATAACCGTTATGCGATAGGAGCATTTCAATGGATTCAGTTTCAATTGGATAATTACTCGACAATTGAAGAAGTGATGAGCAGCGATACCTTGTTGAGAATTGTTGACGCCAATTCGAAAATCCATTTTTTAGTCTGTGACCGATTTGGTCATACTGCGGCAATAGAATTCCTCAATGGCAAGATGGTGTGTCATACAGGAAAGAATCTTCCTATTCAGGCTCTGGCAAATAGTACATATGATGAGTCACTGATCTGCTACAACAAGAATGGCGACACCCAGTCTGATCGTTCACTCTATAATTTTTGTACCGCAGCACGTCAAACTAACCATCCCGATTATTCCGTCGATAATTCGACTATTGACTATGCGTTTCGCACTTTAAATACCGTCGCTCAAGGACTAGGTACGAAATGGAGTATTGTCTACGATATCACAAACATGAGAATATACTTCAAGGTTTTTGAAACACCCACGATTGCCGGTGAAATGAAAATATTCTTGAAGCAACCGCCGTATGATCCAATAACGAAGATCCTTGATTTCGAAGGGTTAGATTTCAATTGTTCTATTACGGCGAAAGTACTCAATCTAGATTGTAATTATGAGGGAGTAGTAAATCAGTACTTTGTGAATTATTCCACCGGCATCAATAAGGAATTTATTGCAAAGGCATTTACATTCTTCAAAGGATGGGGACTAAACATTGTCCTGAAAGATGAAGAATTAGACTATCTGGCAAAATATCCCGAAACATTTAAATGCATTGTAAATAAATAATTGATCAAAGGAGATAATATGAGAGAATGACATAAAATTAATGGGTTCTTTTAAAGCTTGTTCAGGTTTAACTGTTTTTCAGCACAAAACGAAAATTGCTTCCTTTTCCCAATGTACTTTCTACTTGTACCTGGCTTCCGTGCGCTTCTATAATGTGTTTGACAATTGCAAGACCAAGTCCCGTGCCGCCCAGCGCACGTGATCGGTCACTGTCAACACGATAGAATCGCTCGAATATTCTCGAAAGATGTTCAGAAGGGATACCCACGCCCGTATCCTTTATACTTATTTGAATGCCATGTTCTTCTTTTTCGGAAGTGATCGTAACTTCCCCCCCGGGCTTATTATAGTTGATGGCATTGCTGATCAAATTGTTCAGAACTTGTCTTAGTCGATCCTTATCGCCAAATACATCATCATCATTTTTTGTGCTCAACAAGAGTTTCAATGTGATATTTCGTGCTGCTGCCAATGATTCATAATCCTTCCCTACCGATTCAAGGAATTCGTTCACCCGAAAATAACGAAGACTCATTTTCATTTCACCTGATTCAATCTGTGAAATGTTGATGAGGTCTTCCAACAATGCATTGAGACGACCCAGATTCGACTGCGCTTTTTCTAGAAACGATCGATTCACGGATGGATCCTCCACTGCACCGCCGAGAAGTGTTTCCAGGTATCCCTGAACAGCGAAGATTGGTGTGCGAAGTTCGTGCGAAACATTTCCGAGAAACTGGCTTCTCACGAGCTCTAATTTTTTTAATTGTACGATATCTGATTTAAGCTTTTGTACGAGTTCGTTGATAGCCTTTGCGACAAGTCCGATTTCGTCGTTCGAAGAAATGATAAGTTGTGCATCTAAATCACCGGAACGAATTTGTTCCACACCCTGGGCAATTCGCACCATCGATTTTGTAATGCGGCGAGAAACGATAATGCTCACTGCTACAATCACCAAAAGCACTCCTAACCCGACTACAATCACGATCGAACGGATGCTATTGATTTGATCTTGCACGTTTTCGAGCGGGACACTCAATCTGATATACTGAAGAGTTTCAAAACTAGTTCTCTTTGGAGATTTCTTTACAAGTTTTGCCATATATAAAAAATCGTGACCAACAGTTGTGCTATGACGGATATCGTGTCCAATACCGTACTGCTTCGCATCTTGAACTTCCGGACGATCCAGATGATTTTTTACACCGGTAATATCAGGAAATGGAATATCCGAGTCAGCCAATATGTTTCCTTGAACATCGATGAGCGTGATACGAAGGTGTTCAAGACCTCCAATCAACTTAACCTGCTGATCGATTTGTGGGAACGAGTACGTGGTGTCTTTCTGGAGAATGAAGAGAACCAAATCGGCTTGGTAGCTTAATTCACCCACCAAGCGTTCTTTGAAGTACGATTCCATGCGCATGCTTGTGAATACACCGAGACTGACAACAATCAATAGTGCAAGCAGAACATAGGTAACAGTGATTTTTGTCTGTATTTTCATTTACGCTCTAAATCGATATCCAACACCGGAGACTGTTTCGACATACTCCGAATAAGCACCAAGTTTCTCGCGTATTTTTCTAATGTGAACATCGATCGTTCTATCCACGACGTGGATATTTTCTCCCCAGACTGCATTCAATATAGATTCCCGTGAAAGCACTCTGCCCCGATTGCGAATAAGATAGACAAGTGTCTCAAATTCTTTCCTTGGAAGCACAAGCTTCTGTTTCCCAATGCTTGCTGTATAGCTGGACACGTTAATCTCTAAATCTTTGATAGAGATAATATCCATTTGTGGAATTGCTTTCCGGGCAGATTGTTCCTGCCTACGAAGTACCGCATGCACACGAGCAACAATCTTGCCAATTTTTACCGGCTTGACGATATAATCATCCGCTCCTACTTCCAATCCAACAATTTCGTCCGTCTCTGAACCCTTTGCTGTAAGCAACAGCACGGGAATGGATGCTGTCTTCTTATCCTTTTTTAATTCCTGAATGACCTGCAATCCATTCATTTCCGGCATCATGACATCTAAAATGATCAAATCCGGTTTTTGTTTCACCCGCTCCAGCGCCTCGCGCCCGTTGCGTGCGGTAATAACCGTCAAACCTTCTTTGTTCAGATTATAGGATAAGAGATCGATAATGTCTTTTTCATCATCGACAACCAGAATTGTTTTTTTCATAAACGTTATGAATCGTTCCGATTTATTACATATAATATAGAGGTTAAGGTTCTCTCTTTCAAGCCATCCTCATCAGCTGAAGGCACAATTAACAAATCCTTCATACTAAAGAACTGCTTCATTTGAACGAGAAGCGGTAAATTCCTGTGAACTATGGAATCATTAAAACCTGAATTTTGTTATAAATTTTTAGTAAGTTAAGGATGAACAATTTATTCAACCAATACACCATCATACGGAAGGAATATGAAGAGATATTTCCTGGTATTGGTATGTGCATCCATCACTTCCACAGCCACGGCTCAAATTCATTGGTGGGGGTTATCCGATTTCGAGATACGAAAAGGAGGAGAGGATAGCGGACTAGAAAAGAATAACGTACCAAATGATCATGTTCAGCTTAGCCTCCAGGAATTGGATTTATTTTTCGATGCAGATATTAGTTCAAATATCACCTTTACTGCAAAACTTGCCACCAACCCCTCCAAAGGATTAGATTTCAAGGCATTCGAACTTCAATTGGCGTATGTGACGTTTTCCAATCTTCTCGGTGACGCCCTTTCTTTCTCAGCTGGGAAGATAGTGACGCCTTTCGGTACATTTTCCAAACGTCAATTGTCATCGGAAAATCCTTTCATTGGTCAACCCCTCTTCTTTTCGTATAGACAAAATATATCACCATTGACCGGATATCTCGGCCCTCAAACAACATATCTTGCATACGCTCAATATGGAACAGATGCTCAATATGGTAATCGATTAACCACCCTGTATCCATGTGGATATTTTTCAGGAATTGAAGCTTCTGGTTTGATCTTTGGAATGATAGACTATGACGTTGCCTGTATGAATGCCCCTCTCTCCGGCACAAATGGAGATTATAATATTGATGAAGGATTGGCGTTTCATGGGAGAGTAGCCGTACATCCCGGAATTTGGGGAACCATTGGGTTTTCGTATGCCGTCGGATCATATATGCAATCATCATTCGTTAGTCAATATTTCGAACAGCAGTATACTTCGTTGAATTCTTTTGACCAATCCACATATGGAGCCGACTTACTTTTGAGTTATTTGTATTTCGAGATCAATGCGGAGTATATAAAAAATCAATTTCAGGCACCGTATATTGTTTATAACTCTATTTATATGGACGGTTCAGGTTCCTCAGTATACAATTCAGGTTTCTCAAATGGCTATTCGTGTTCGCTTGAAAGTCAGGAATATTACATCGATGTAAAGATGGATGTTCCCTTTTATCCAGGATTATATCTTGCCGTACGGTACAATGCACTGACATTCAATAACATTCCCGGACTGCTGATATCATCTATAAGCGGTAGTTCTATTGCCTGGGATCGGAATGTTGTTCGTTCTGCAATTGGATTAGGATACAAACCGGATCATAAAGTTCTCATCAAATTGGGCTATGAACGAACCGCCGTCAATTTACAACCGGTGCCCGATCTTGATGTCTGGGGATGTGCAATTGTCGTTACTCTGCAATGAAAAAATTAGAAAATCAGAACGCATGAATAAATTCTTGATGATTCTATGGCTCTGTTTCGGAAGCAACACTGTTTCCTTGTTGAAGGTTCTGGCACAAGAGCAACAAACAGGGTCTGTGAGAGGCAAGATCGACATTCGAGCAATACTCAAACCTGATATAGTATCACGTGATATGCGATCTCATTCGTATGGAATGACACCGATGACTCATTCTATAGAGTCTAAAGTCAATGAATATGCAAACATGGTCGTTTATATAGAAAGTAAGGATTTGAAGCAAGAGAAACCGAAAACTAATGCAAAAGCTCTTATGGATCAACGGAATGCTGAGTTTATTCCGCATGTTTTGCCTATTCAACGAGGAACGGTGGTCGATTTTGTCAATCGGGACAATACCTATCATAATGTGTTTTCTCTTTCTCCAACAAAAAAATTTAATATCGGGCGGCGTCCCACGGGTGAGAATGTGCCTATTCAGTTTGATAAAGAAGGAATAGTCCATGTCTTTTGCGATATTCATTCTCATATGTATGCGTATATTCTTGTCTTGGACTCACCCTATTATATTCAACCCGATGAACATGGGAATTACTCGATTGAAAACATACCCGGCGGCGTTTACACCCTCAAAGTCTGGCATGAACGGTTCACAAATCGAGAGCGGATGATCACCATTACACCAGGTGGGCATATCATAGAAAATTTTGTTATGGAATGACCTATGGCTATTCTCCGCAATCTCTTTACAGGATCGCTTCGGAATCGTCTCCTCATTTCGACAGTAGCTCTTGTTATCCTTATCGCCGGTTCAGTGCTGATGATTGTAGACTACGAAATCCGGGATTTAACTAACACAAAGCTGCAGAAGGATTTTGATATTACGTACCACACGTTCAAACGGTTTCTTTCTCTGCGTAATGAGACCCTTGTGAAATCATGTCTGTTGATTTCAGAACTTCCAGTATTAAAAGCGCAGTTATCCACACGAGATCCGGCAACGATCAAAGATTATATTCTTTCACGCGAAGAAAGCCCTGCCAGGCTTGTCGGTGTCGATCTTTTTACACTGACAGATGAAAAAGGCCGGGTACTCTTCCGGCTTGACCGGCCGGAAAAATTCGGAGACACATTGGCGTTCATGCCTGTTATCCGCCATGCGTTGGAAGGTAAAGATCCAACTCCAGATGATATTTCATTCCTCATAATTGACGAGCAGATGTACCAAACGGTCACAGTACCCATCTTTCAAAAATTCGTTATCGGAACGCTGACCCTGGGAAAACGTATTACTCAAGAAGAGGCCAAAGCATTAAAGTCTGATACACACAGCGACATCACATTCCTCCGGGGGAATCGCATTGTTGCATCGACGAATTCGGACCTGGCACAAATTGATCTGCTCCGTTCGTATATGGTGGACATGACTGAACTCGACAGGCAAATCAGCGAGGGAAAGAGTGTTCAGCGTGAAACAATACTGGACGGGGAAAATTTCTTATGCGCTTTCGTCCGTGCATCGAACACCAGCGATGCTATTTATGTGATGGCCATTTCCGTCGATCAATCGCTCGCAGAATTACGGAAGATTGAAAAGATCATCCTGATGATTGGCGGACTTTCTCTGATCCTTGCGATTCTCGGTGCATTTATATTGGCAGAAGGGATCACTTCCCCGTTACGGAAACTTGTTGTCGGCACAGAGCAAATCCGCGCCGGGAATTACGATTTTCACCTGCAGATCGATTCCAAAGACGAGATCGGCAAATTAGCGCAATCGTTCGACGAAATGGTGCTGGGATTAAAAGAACGGTTTATGATGTCGAAATTCCTTTCTTCATCAACGATGGAGATGATCCGAAAGGAAGGCGATAAATTACATTTGGGCGGAGAGCGGCGTAATGTAACCGTGCTCTTTTCAGATATTCGCGGGTTCACTGCATTCTCTGAAAAAGTTGAACCGGAGGTCGTTATTGAATTGTTGAGCAGATATTTAAGCCGACAGGCTTCTATCGTCATCTCTCACAACGGCATTATCGATAAGTATGTCGGTGATGAACTCATTGCCATTTTCGAAGGTTCGGAAATGGTAGACGATGCGGTATTATGCGCTATCGAAATCCAGTGTGCGATCAATGAATTGAATTCAAAGAACACAGAAGACATCCGTGTTGGTATCGGCATTAATACCGGAATGGCTATTGTTGGAAACGTGGGAGGCGAAGAGCGGATGGATCATACAGTGCTCGGCAATAATATGAATCTCGGCAGCAGATTATGTTCAATTGCCCTTTCCGGCCAGATCATAATATCGGAATCATCATGGCGTTCCCTCAAAAGCAAGGAAGTGAAAACGCGCTCACTTGAGGCAATTGTCGTAAAAGGGATCAGCACACCAGTCCAAACGTACGAAGTTCTTTACCACGCTGCATAGTAAGAAGAAAGATATTTTCCACGAAGTCATTCAATTCTCAGCTCATACACCTCACAAACACCGGATAATCAAACATGATTCGAAGAACCTTTTTGTTGTTTCTCATTCTTTTCATTGGTCAACCAGTACATACTCAATCATCAAATCCGCGCAACGCAGCCGAGATCAAACTCGCATTAAAGAAACTCACAGTGCTGGGATCAGTTCTTTACGTCGGAGCGCATCCTGATGATGAGAATACGGCGCTGCTTGCTACTCTTGCGCAGGGCCGGTCTTATCGAACCGCATATCTCTCAATGACTCGCGGTGAAGGAGGTCAAAACCTCCTTGGTTCCGAGCAGGGAGAAATGCTGGGACTCATCCGGACTCAGGAACTTCTTGCCGCACGAAGAATTGACGGCGCAGAACAATACTTCACGCGTGCAATTGATTTCGGCTTCTCCAAGACCTCGGAGGAAACTCTGCGCTTTTGGGAAAAAGAGAAAACCCTTGCCGATGTAGTCTGGATTATTCGCACGTTCAGACCTGATGTGATCGTGACACGTTTCACGCCGACACTTGGAGGTCATGGGAATCACACAGCATCTGCGATACTTGCAGAGGAAGCATTTCATGCTGCGGCAGATCCATCACGTTTTCCCGAACAGCTTCAGTACGTCTCACCGTGGCAAGCGAAACGAATTCTGTGGAATGGATTCCGCCCATTGCAAACCGATACAATTCAGAAAGCCCTGCCTCTTGTGACCATCGATGTCGGGACGTATTCTCCTCTCCTCGGAAAATCGTTTACAGAAATTGCCGGCGAGGGACGAAGTATGCATAAAAGTCAAGGCATGGGTGCAGTGCAGAACCGCGGCGAGTCTCTGAACTACTTCCAACACATCGCCGGGGATACCGCGAAGAAAGATCTTTTTGATGGAATTAACACTGGATGGTCGAGAGTAAAAGGCGCAGAGAGCTTAGATACAATTCTTCAAGACGCCTTCCTGAAGTTTAACGATGAGACACCGGCTCAATCGATTCCACTGCTCTTCAAAGCTTTCAATATTCTTGACACGCTCACACAAGATCCATGGGTCATTGTTAAAAAGGAGCAATTGACGCGTGTGATTCTTGCGTGTGCTGGAGTATGGATTGATGCTACAACTCCAGATAATTCCGCGATTCCGGGCGGCGAAGTAAAACTCACAACGACAACTATCAATCGATCGGTATATCCTTTTATTCTTGAACGTGTCGTCCTGCCATTTGGCGGGATGGATACACTCTTCCACACAAAACTTGAAATGAACAAGCCTGTACGTTCAAACTTTACGATAAGATTGCCTGAACAAATTAATTATACTCAACCGTACTGGCTGATGGAGAAACCTCATGTTGGTTCATACAATATTTCAAACCAACTGTTGGTTGGCCTGCCGGAAAATGTACCACCAATCATTGTCAACGTCATACTCTCTTCGCCTGACGGTAAATTGAACATCAAGATCCCTCTGTGTCAAAGAGTCATCGATCCGGTAGATGGAGAGTTACTGCATCCATTCGAAATTGTTCCGCCGGTTGTTGTTAATGTTCCAGAGCCGGTCGTTCTCTTTCCAGATCTGTCTGCACGACGAATATCTCTTTCTCTCAAAACCTCGATAGCGAATGCACGAGGAATGGTACGATTGAAGCTGCCGGAATTTTGGAGTGTTGTTCCTGAGCGGTCTGAGTTTCAATTTCAGAACAAGGGTGACGAACAGACCTTCGCCTTTACAGTGCATCCGCTCAAAGGTGCGAAAAGCGGTGTGTTCACCGGAGAAGTCGAGGTTGGAAAGACAACCATCGACCTCGGTGTACAAATTGCACAGTACCAGCACATTCCGCCGCAGACGATATTCCCGCTCGCTGAGGGAAAACTTTTAAGAGTCAATCTAAGAAAAAACGGCCGTACCGTTGGATACATTATGGGAGCTGGAGACGATGTGCCTTCTGCAATCCGGCAGATGGGATATTCAGTTGCACTTCTGTCGGATGCTGAACTTGCGGAAGGAAATCTTGACCAGTACGATGTTATCGTTGCAGGAGTGAGGGCGTACAACACACGGCCAAAGCTGCGAATGCATCAGCAGCGCTTCATGGATTATGTAAAACGGGGAGGAACATATATAGTTCAATATGTCACTCCGCAAAGAAATGAGGCTGAGAATATTGGACCGTATCCATTGAATATCTCGCGTAATCGGGTCGCTGAAGAAGATGCTCAAATCACTTTCGTGAACCGGAACCACCCTCTATTGACAACGCCCAACAAAATCACCGAAGATGATTTCAAAGGATGGATTCAGGAACGGGGATTGTATTTTGCCGATCATTGGGATGCAAAGTACGATTCGGTGCTCAGCTGCCACGATGCGAACGAGCCGGACCGGGCAGGCGGTCTGCTGACTGCAAAGTACGGAAAAGGACATTATGTGTACAGTGCCTATGCATTTTTCCGTCAATTACCTGCAGGTGTGGAAGGTGCATATCGATTATTTGCCAATATTCTATCGCTGCGCAGTGATCGTCCGTCTGCAGCGAAAGCCACACATCGCTGAAAGAACAAACGACAATAACTCAGGATGGAGCTGAACGATGGAACACTCGAATGCTGATAACGACATTATTAAAGAGAAGCCGCCCATCCTTGGTTCATGGGAAAAAATCTATCTCGTCGTTCTTCTCAATTTATTCGTATTGATCTTTCTTTTCTATTCCTTTTCCGAAGCGTTTAAATGAGACAACTTGACTGGATTGTGCTTGCAGTGACCCTCCTCTTCATCGTCCTCTATGGGATTTGGAAAGGACGCGGAAGCCGAAACATCAAGGGCTTTCTCTTAGCAGATAGGTCGATGAAGTGGTACACGGTTGCGCTCGCAATTATGGCAACGCAGGCAAGCGCCATCACCTTCACATCGACCCCGGGTCAGGCGTATGCGGACGGCATGCGGTTTGTGCAGTTCTATTTTGGCTTGCCGATAGCGATGGTAATTCTTTGCATCACCGCCGTTCCTATCTATCACAAACTCGGCGTCTATACAGCCTACGAATATCTTGAAAAACGTTTCGATGCAAAAACCAGAGTACTGACAACTCTGATCTTCCTCGTCTCACGAGGACTCGCTGCCGGAATAACAATCTATGCGCCGTCACTTGTCCTTTCCGTTATGCTTGGTGTAGATATATGGATCACCTCTCTTATCATCGGGGGACTTGTCATCATCTACACAACCTCCGGAGGCGTCAAGGCGGTTAACCATACGGATTTTTTTCAACTCATCATAGTTATGGCAGGAATGTGTATCGCGCTCGGTGTAGCTCTTACCCTGCTTCCAAAAGAAATCTCTTTCACCGACGCCCTTTCTGTCTCTGCTGTAATGGGAAAGTTGAACACGGTCGATCTTTCTCTTGATTTCAGCAACCGGTACAATGTCTGGTCGGGCATTATAGGCGGCATGTTTGTTGCGCTTGCCTATTTCGGAACGGATCAGTCGCAGGTTCAGCGGTATCTCACCGGTGAATCTGTCACGCAAAGCCGTCTCGCGCTTTTGTTCAATGGTCTGGCAAAAGTGCCGATGCAGTTCTTTATCCTGTTCATTGGAGTAATGGTATTCGTATTCTTTCAATTCATTCAACCTCCACTTATCTTCAATCCGGTCGAAGCCGGAAAAGTAAAGACCGGCGAGAGAGCGGAAGAATACCGGCTGCTGGAAGTGGAGCACGAAAATTTATTTCAGAAGAAGTCAGAACAAATCCGAGAATACTTGCAGGCTCGGCATCAACACGATGATGTCCGAGCTGCTAAGAAGAAAGAAGAACTGCAATTGCTCCAGCAGCGGTACGACGCCGTCCATGGTAAAGCATCCAACCTTCTTGCAGAAAAGGATCGCACATCCGACACCAGTGATACGAATTATATTTTCTTGACCTTTGTGTTGACGTATCTGCCGGCAGGATTAGTAGGACTGATCTTTGCGTGTATTTTCACTGCGTCGATGTCTTCATCATCTGGTGAATTAAGCGCTCTGGCAACCACCTCTATCATCGATGTCTATAAACGCTTCATCAAGCGAGAGGCAAGTGAAAAACATTATCTTCTCATCTCACGCATCATGATGGCGTTTTGGGGTCTGTACGGAATTGCATTTGCGCAGTACGCAGGTAAGATGGGATCTCTGGTTGAGGCGGTGAATATACTTGGTTCGCTCTTTTATGGAACGATGCTCGGTATATTTCTTCTTGCATTCTATTTCAAGTCGGTCAAAGGGACTGCCGCATTCGTCGGGGCTTTATCGGGTGAGGTCGTAGTCTTGTACTGCTTTCAATTCACCTCCATTGCCTGGTTATGGTATAACGTCATCGGATGCTTTGTTGTAGTTGGTGTCGGGATCATTCTCTCTGTTTTCGAGAGAAGAAAAACTTCCGGCAACCTGACATCACTGTAGCCACCGCGGAAAAAGAAATTGAATCCGAAACAAAAACACCTTATGCACTAGGACGTCACGAATCCCCGCCTGCGTGACTGCGTCAGCAATCGGGCAGGATTTCGTGACGCTGAGTCATGAAAGACAATCCATATTCGGTGACACGGTATACATGCCTTGTATATTTTACAGGGGACATTGACACTCATGCTACAAGATACCCGATAGAAACGTTCGGGTATAACAATTTCTCTCTTTTGCCTAACATTAGTTAACCGGAAACAAAAACGCCTTCCGAAAAAGCAATTTCCCGGAAGGCGTCGTGCATAACAATTGTTTCTACTTCTTAGCTTTCCAATCTGCGATCATCTTTTCTAATCCGCTTGTGTTTGTTTTCGGATCATTCGCCTTCGCTAATTTCACGGCTTCTTCCGCTATCGCGATTGCATTGTCGACCTTGCCGGTTTGTGCAAGGAGTTCCGCCTTTGTCTGGAGATTCCGCGCATTCTTGTCAAGAGCAATAGAACGCTCCACCCATGCGAGTCCTTCCTCGAGGTACATTTTATTATCGAGTGCGAACCGTGCCGCGCTGTTGAGCACTTGCCACGTTCCCACCGACGCCTGTAACTTCGCAAGTATGTTGGTCTCGATCTTAAAACTCAATCGGATTTTTTCCCACGCAAGCACGACTTGAGCAGAGGCAGGTGTCAAATCTGTAAAGCTAAACGACATCCACTCTTCTTGTGGCCCTGTTTCTGGTTTTACCATTATTTTCAATGTGTCGTACTTTGCGTCATACACTGTTCCCCAATTCTTGATTTCGGAGTTAAAGATCAGCGCCCACTCTCCTGTCTTTGAAGGAATCACGACGAACCGATATGATCCGGCTTTCAGTTTATTTCCCTCGATAGTCACATCATCACTAAAAGTTATGACGGTTGGTTCGTTGGCACCTGCCCGCCAAACGGCATCATATGGCAGCAGTCCACCCCAGATGACGCGGCCCTTCACACCCGGACGGTGATAAGAAATCGAAACTTCACTCAAGCCGACAGTCTGTGAGATCTTCGCCGCTTGACTAAGCTGTGGAACACGCACCGGTACTTGCGCCTGAACTAATGTAACAATGAAAGCAGCGGCAAGCAGGATGGAAAAAGTTTTTGTAATCATAGGATATCTCCTTAAATAAGTTATATGATGGATTTGTAAACTATAAACACTCACAATGAACCAAACGTTTCCTTCAAATCTTATAAGCTGGTTAACAGACTGGAGCTTGAGCGCCAGTACTTAAGTATTATTTCTTACCTTCTGCCGCTATACATTCTCTGGAACGATTTTTACCAAGAACAAGCTGCACATCACGAAAACCTGCCTCACTAAGAAGAGCGCTGACTTCCTCCGGTTCATACAACCTGAACCCGTGCCGTATGACTTTTCCTCGGTTCTCCATTGCTATCCGCGGGGAGAAGCAAACCACCAGCTTACCGTCTTCCTTGAGTACACGATGGATCTCGTGAAGTGCGGCAAGCGGATCCGGCCAGAAGTATATAGTGTTCACGGTGCATACTTTTGTGAACATGTTGGAATCGAACGGAAGTTCCACAACGTTTGCACAATGCAGATCGATTATTCCAGCCCTGATGAGCGATGCAAAACGTTTTGTACAAATCTCAACGACATCTTGCGAAAAATCCACACCTGTGATACGGCCCCGGCTCAGAACACGTGACATTCTTGCTATCAGGTCTCCACCGCCGAAGCCAACTTCCAGCACATGATCACGAGGATCCAGTTGCAGAGCTTCAATTGTCAGACTGTTTATGGATACATTGATGCGATTGAGAAGATGCACCATCACATACCGACCGAAGAAACCAGACGGCTGCCGGAGTTGCGCTGCCATGAATTTTGCAAAACTCATCGATTTGCTTCTCCTGTCTATTTATACTAACGGCCCCTTCGAATAGCCTTGCGAGCAATGCGATCGACCAGTCCAGGCGCAATCAGTTTCAGCCATATCCCGATTTTGCCGCGCAATGTCATCACCACTTCCCGATTACGCTGCGCAGCAGCCCGAAGAATTATTTTCGCACACGTTTCAACCGGCATCACTTCACTTTCTCGCACAGTACTTCGTCCAACGGATTGGCCATTCTCGCCAAACGCTTGCTCACGCACTGCTGTCGCTACAAATCCGGGGTAGATCATCGTAACACTCACGTTATGCGGTGCCACTTCGATACGCAGCGAGTCAAAGAACCCTGCCATTGCATGTTTACTCGCCGAATAGCCGCTCCGCGTCGGCACGCCCGTTTTGCCGGTCAAACTGGACACACCGAGTATGCGTCCCTGCGTTTGCTTCAAGTACGGCAAGGCATAATATGTGCAATAAACACTTCCCAGATAATTGACACGCATGAGTTTTTCAAATATACTGGGATCACGAACATCTTCAAAATTCGCATACATCGTCTTCCCAGCATTATTGATCAATATATCAAGACGCGAAAAGTGTTCCACAGTCTTACGAATCAGCGCCTCACACTGGGTTTGTTCACTCACATCTGTTGAAATAGCAATCGCCTTTCCGCCACGGGCTTCACACTCAGTTCTTACCGATTCTAAGCGCTCTGTAGTACGTGCGGCAAGCGATAGCCATGCGCCTTGTGCTGCGAGTTGATATGCAAGTTCGCGGCCGATTCCACTTGAAGCTCCGGTAATGATAACCACTTTATTTTTGAAAATCGATTGTGTCATTCTTCATCTCTGTTTAAAAATCTTATTACATTCCAAAAACTGCTTCGCTGTTTTTTGGCAGGGGGCGATAGGTTAAGTCACTTTCAATAATATTCTCGATGAATAATTTAAAGTTTGACTGCAACAAAAAGAGCGACGAATGCATGAAAACATGCGTGAGCTATAAAGGCCGATTCTAATCCGTGTTTCCAGAACAACCAACCCCACGGCAGAGAAACTATGAAAATTGTAAATATAGACCAAGCTGGATTCGTGATGCCAAAATTTATTAATGCCGGAGTATGTCCACAAGCAAATAGAATTTGGCTTAAGAATATACATAAGTAAATCAATAATTTTTTGGGAATTCCTATGCCATGTTGAAAAATGCGCCATAAAATCCATACAATAATTGTTAAAAGACCCCAACGCATGATTACTTCTTCGAAAACACCACCAAACAAGCGTGTGAGAAATGGGACCATCGTAAGATAAGAGATGAAATCTGGGGCTATGAAGTAAGCAACAATGGCACCTGCAAGACCTATTGGGGCGCCATAAAAAAATTGCCGCTTCAGTACTATCCAGAAATCTTTTTTCTTTATTGAAATTTCAGCAAGGTAAGCTCGAAAACCAATTCGGGGTGTAAGGTACGCTCCTGAAGCAGCAAAGATAGTAGCAGAAATAAAAAACACTACAATTTGAAGAAGAATGAATGTATTCATCGAATACGGCAGATGCACATGGGCGGGAACAAGTTTTGGTAGAGCAGGTATATAAAATAAAATGGCTATGAAGGCAGCAATCCAAACATAGAAAAAGTTTCGGTGGCAACTAACTGATGATTCCTTATTTACGTCCATGGAATTCTCCTACATACTTGTTTTTTGCATGCCCAGCCTGCGTGCCCGCCTTCCGTCCCACAAAGCGGGATGCGGCGGACGCGCCGTAGGCACTTCCGCTTGCACTTCGTTTCAGCGGACAAGCCGGCAGGCAGGTGATAAGTTTTGCGCCAGAGGTCGCTTACGCTCCATAGCTTCAGCGACGGAGCGCGCATGCGCCTTTGGCCACAATATGCACCCAAGGAAGTGAGTTCACACTGAAAAAGAAATTATTAAGAACAAAACCTATGCGAACCATGTTTAACGTACTTAGATGGCAACCGTCAGTGAGCGCCTTCGGTGCCATCCCGCTACATCAAAATTAATATTGATAGCGGGATTTGTTGAACGTTTTGTGTGAAACCCCGATCTTTTGAGGGGAGCCGCTGATTAGGCGCCCGTAACACGACAAAAACATTTGAATCAAAATATGTACGGAATTATTCGTTTGGTGCGTACAGCATACTCTGCATAGCTTGGATACCGTTCAGTCACGAGACGCTCCTCTGCAAAAATGCGAATAAACAATCCGATTGTTGCGATGACTCCTAGAAATACATTCAACAATGATACATGACTTAATATTCCTGCCCAAAGAAAATATATCACAGCGGCATAAATCGGATGTCGAAAATAATGATATGGGCCAGAGGTTATTAGACCACCTTCTGTAGGATTCGCCGTTGCATGAAAACTGCGACGACCGAATGTAAAGCGCGCCCAAAGCATAAGCAGTACTGAAAGGACTTGAACTAGAATCGCGAAAATACCAACAGCCAGAATTGATTCTCGTAAGACGAGAATTATAAGGACCATAACAGCGACACCAAAGCCTGCTATTGACGCAAACTTAAGATTCATTGCAATTCCTCATTGTAGCTATTCTACGGGCGCCTATTGGACCAGCGCTAAGTCCGTTCCATTGCCATTGCAATGGAACACGATCGCGATCCTGCAGAGCAGGATCGGACTGCGGCGCCCTGCCTGCGTGCCGTAGGCACTACGGCACGCAGGTGATAATTTTCAAATTGCTGATAACAGGCGGAGCCCCATAACTGTAACACACGAAGTGTGTTTCTATACCTACCACCAGCAATGCTTAACGTACTCACGCTCATTTGGTCAGCTTGAGCGCCTCGTATGTTGAGTTTGTGACAATTATTTTCGTATCCTAATCCATTGGCAAAGTCATAGGAGAGATAGGAGCGTCTAGATATCTGGTAAGGCAACAAGCCATCCCGATATTGGACATGTTTAGAAACAGAATCCATTATGATTTCGGTTTCTTCAAAGGATTCAACTTGCCAGAACTATTGAGAGCGACTGCTTGGCGAACCAATGCCTTGAAGGCGGATTCGTCAACTTCTTCTCCTTCGTGGATGTCAATCGCGCGACGTACGTTTCCTTCGAGACTCGAGTTAAAGAGACGGGCCGGATCTTTCAGAGACGCGCCCTTGGCGAATGTAAGTTTCACAACATTTTTGTAGGATTCGCCAGTGCAGATGATACCGTCATGCGACCAAATCGGAGTGCCCATCCACTTCCACTCCTCGAGAACGGCCGGGTCTGCTTTCTTGATGAGCTTTCGCATCCTACTAAGAGTTACACCACGCCAGTCCCCGAGTTCGGCGATTCTTTTCGAGATGAGTTCCGATGCCGACTGGTCTTGGCTTACACTCGGCTTTTTCATATTGTCTCCTTACTATAAGGTTGCTATTCTTCCGCTTGTTGCCTAACGGACCGGCGCTAAGTCCGTTCCATTGCCATTGCAATGGAACGCGATCGCGATCCTGCAGAGCAGGATCGGACTGCCGCACCCTGCCTGCGTGCCGTAGGCACTTCCGCTTGCACTTCGTTTCAGCGGACAAGCCGGCAGGCAGGTGACAACTTTTGCGCCAGAAGCGCATGCGCCTTTGGCGCACAAAATGCACTAAACGAAACAGGTTCATTCTGAAAAGTTTATTATTAAAAACCGAAACCTATGCACGCCATGCTTAACGTACTTATTTACCCGCCATGCTTTATCTTTGGGCGGGCGCTCATTCGGTCAACTTGTTGAACGTTTTGTGTGAAACCCCGTTCTTTTTGCGGGGAGCCGCTGGTTAGGCCGCCGACCACCTTTACCGTTGATGTTACACTGCTGCCACATTTGAGTACAAATTCTTGAAGCGTAATTTATACTCGCTTGAATTGTGAAACCTGTTTGATAAAAAACTCGTTGAATTTGTCAACTTCTTCTACATTGAGGAAGTGCGCCGAATTATCGAACCAGATCAGTTCCTTGTGAGGTGCTTTCAACTTCTCAAAATATTGTTCTGCCAATATCGAAGGAGTTTCATAATCGTGTTTTCCTTCCAGAAAATATACAGGTACTTTTAATTCAGAAGCCTGCTCCATCAAGTTAACGTTGAGAATTTGCGGCCACATTAAGTGCACGGAAGCGAAGATTCCCCGAAAGAAATTAATCCTGTCGATCCAACTATATTCGGTTGCTTTTATCAAACTTCCGATGGTGATGAAAAAACCTCCCCGGGGATTACCATAGACTTCACCGCCGTACTTAGCCAATATGGCACGCTGTGCAATAAACTTTGACCGCCAATTACCAGAGTAAGGAGGTGCACCCATTATCTTCAGTTTCTCGACGGATTTGATATCGTTTGCCTTTATTGCCTGTGCCAAAGTCCATTCATAAGAAACACGCTCACCTTCCAGACCATTAACTACCTGACCAATTCCGACATAGGCATAGTAGAGTTCAGGATATTTCTTAACTGTAAGCACTCCCAAGGCGCTGCCCCAAGAATGCCCTACTAAACAGATTCTTTTTTGGTTAAACCGTAGGCAAAGTAGCATGGTCAGTTCGTGCGTGTCGGAAACAAATTGTTCTATATTCATCCCAGACACAGGATTAATCGCCGCATAAGATTTCCCTGCCCCGCGCTGATCCCACACGACGACCGTAAAATGTTTTTCCAAAACTGCCAAATTGTATTTTCGAACAAGCCCCATCTCTGAGGTTCCTGGACCACCATGTAAAAAAAGCAATAAAGGATTTTCTTTGTTTTCGCCACGAATGAGAATCCATTGTTCTACGCCACCCAGTTTAATCTTTTCTAATGAGGCAATACTTCCGGGGACGGGTTTTCCCCGTATATCAGTAATCAGCGCTGTGTGACCAGGCATTAGGCAGACGATTCCTATCCCCAAAATAAAAATTAGAACTAGTAAAATAAAGACAACCATAGTTTTGCTCCTATAGTGTAGCGACTATCTCTTTCCGTTAGGGAACCTAACGGACTGCGGCTAAGTCCGTTCCATTGCCATTGCAATGGAACGCGATCGCGATCCTGCAGAACAGGATCGAACTGCCGCGTGACCAATTTTCAATTTGCACCAAACGAAATAAGTTCACGCTGGTTCTTTCAATTATATACCGACGTCTGCGCGTCATGCTTAACGTACTTATTTACCCGCCATGCTTTATCTTTGGGCGGGCGCTCATTCGGTCAGCTTGAGCCGCTGGTTAGGCCGCCTACGTTACCGTTGAGTTTGCCGCAATAAACTGTGACAATTGCTGACTAGTAGCATTTCCTACCCACCGAGCATTTCCGATCTCAATTACAGGTAATGCCCGAATGCCTTTCGCTATCAAGATATCTGGCTTGAGCGTCACATCCTTTTCAATAAGAGTGAAACCAATTCGTTGTTGCAATTCCGATAGCCTTCTCTTGACTATTGGGCAAAAGGGACATCCAACGCCGGAGTAGAAGTGGACTGTAACCTCAGAACGCTGGACATTTTCTGCTACCTGATCATTCACTGAACCATATCCCATGACTTTGGACAGTTTGGGAAAATACTTCACATACAACCAAAGAAAGTATGCGACAAGGAAGGGTAAGAGAACTGCTTCCAAGTAATGGCCACGGGAAATGTAAAAGACAAATATTACAATTATAATAAGCCAAGAACCATAGATCGACGCCATATAACACTGTTGTTTCATTTTTCTATCTCCGATCTAGTAAGCGGCCTAACAGATGGCGGCTAAGTCCGTTCCATTGCCATTGCAATGGAACGCGATCGCGATCCTGCAGAGCAGGATCGGACTGCCGCACCCTGCCTGCGTGCCGTAGGCACTACGGCAGGCAGGTGACAACTTTTGCGCCAGAGGCGCACAAAATGCACTAAACGAAACAGGTTCATTCGCTTCACTTTCAATTCTGCACAAAACCTTTGCAAGCCATGCTTAACGTACGCATTTACCCGCCATGCTTTATCTTTGGGCTGGCGCTCATTCCTTCAGCTTGTCCCAAAGGGATCCCTTCGGGAAGCGGATGGTTATACCGCTTGTGCGAAATTCCGAACCTATTACAGTTTGTATTATTCATTTTCTGAAATCTTTTCACTCTGATTTAGTTAGTTAATACTCCAATCAAATATTTATCAAGAATAGTTTTAAGTATTTTTGCCTTGCTTTTAACGTCATCTTGATTGATTTTATCAACTCTGATTTTCAAAATTGCTTTATCTATTGAACTTTTAAGAATCCTTGAGTCAATTAATGTTGATGCTTTGCAAAAATAACTTCTAGATCTGCCATCATCAAATTTTTCTATCATTGTTTTGAGCAATTTCATCCGTACTTTCTGTTGTTCCATGAATTTCTCGATACCGTGATCTTTGATAAAAATCAAATTAGACATGATCTTCTTGGATGAAGGAAAAGAAGAAGATTCTTTCAATTTCTGATATTCTTCATTGCTTTTGAATTTGGAACACGGGAAGGTTGAACATTCAGCACAAACTTCAAGATTATTTTTCTTTACGCAACAAGTAATAAAGGAACATGATGGGTGCTTAGCAAAGAAATTAGGACCTGCACATCCGGGACATCTTGATTTACCTACAGTATAGAATCTAGGGCATAAGCCGCAATCAAGACCGCATACGGCAATCGTTGGGTATTTTTTTAATTGAACGTATGATTTTCCCATACTATTGCTCCTTTAATGCGGCTCGGAATTTCGCATAACTTTTTAATGCGCAAGCGGTATAACGGACCGGCGCTAAGCTGCGGCGTGACCAACTTTCATTTTGCATCCAGCGAAGTGAGTTCACGCTGAAAAAGAAATTATTAAGACTAAAACCTATGCTCGCCATGTTTAACGTACTCAGCTGGCAACCGTCAGCTTGAGCGCCTGGTTAGGTGCACGGCGAGAAGATTTAGTATTCTTATGTGTCGTATCGACTTCAATCAGTTTAGCAAATGGTACTGAACTCACACATTTTTTGAAGTCATCGCAAAAATATAATCTATCTCCGTATACCTTGATGCCGTCTATCCAATAGGCTGGGCTTATGACATTGGAAAGATAAGTTTTGTTTCGTAAATCGAATCGACTTATTTGCGTCGCTGAATTGTTGAAATACTCCGCGCTATAGACTATACTATCATAGATAGCTAAGTAGTATACATATCTTGGATATGCAATAGAATCAAGTAATTTTCCATCGTAAGTTAACTTTTTCAAGGAAGATATCCCTTGCTCACTCATATAAATATAGAGTGCGTTATTAAAAATTGCCATTCCATCTAGATCGATAGAAGTCGGTAAGGGAAATACAAAATCTATGGTTTTTGTTAGAGTGTTATAGCGATAGACGCTATTGTGACCAATATCGCAAAAAACAAAGTTGGAATCTGCTGCCAAATGATCGCCTCCGGGATAATTAGTAAGCAATTGTTTGGATTTCGAAATCAGATCAAATTCAAATAAACCCCATGGACCAAGTGGATGATAATAAAGCTTAGAGCCGATTCTAGAAATATCTTGAAATGGTTCGCCATCAGGCAAAATAGTACTATCTGCGATGATTTCCGTAGAATTATATGGATATTTGAATAGTGCCACAGTAGTATCAACATCGATATAGCTTGAATCGAAGGAATAATAACGGATTGTCAATGGAGCATTGATTTGTGAAGAATCCATTTTGACGGAAAAGTCAAAATGAAGAATATATGATTTTGCTTCCTGATCATATGTGGAAGTGGAAGAATAAAGCTGCCTAAATCCAGACATACTTTTTGAGCCAATTATCGTTCGGATAATTTTGGAACTTCGTAAATCAAGGCCCGATTGATGAAGAATATGTACAACATCATAGTCGATAAGGTTAAGGAGGATGTTTTTATTATTTTTCTCATCAATAATCGGACGATCCTCCGAGGGAGTGGTAGGACTCGCTGGATTCTTTGTACAAGATATGAAAAGAGAAAGAATGCCAACGATTACTACCTTTTGATATTTTATCGGCACAATCATCTGAATTAATATACGCCGTGCACCTAACGGACTGCGGCTAAGTCCGTTCCATTGCCATTGCAATGGAACGCGATCGCGATCCTGCAGAGCAGGATCGGACTGCCGCATGACCAACTTTCAAATTGCACTAAACGAAACGAGTTCATGCTGATAACCATATTTATTTGTCTCAACCAACGAGATACTGAAAAGTTAATAATAAAAACGTCAACCCACCATTAGCTATGTAAATTGCTCCCACGCTAATTCGGTCAGCTTGAGCCGCTGGTTAGGGCGCTGGCCTTATTGACATTATGCCAGATATGACATATATTGTATACGTATGAATGATGACGACAAACCTATTGTTTGGCTACACGGTGAAGTAAAAACTCCGCCTTTATCAAAGAACGCCCGCCTTGAAGCTGGCTTTTTATTGAGACGGCTACAAGCGGGAGAAAAGCTAAGTCTCCCCTTCTCAAAACCGATGCCAATAATTGGAGCAAGATGCCACGAACTCCGAATTAACGATGAAAATAAAATATGGCGTATCATTTATCGGATTGATTCTGATGCTATAATTATCTTAGAAATATTCCAGAAGAAAACACAACAGACATTAAAACAAATTATTGATATCTGCAAGCATCGCTTACGCTTGTATGACGAATTGTAAGGATACCATAATGGATAAGGCAAAACGAAAACGTCTCGAATCTGCAGGATGGAAAGTTGGTACCGCCAATGATTTCTTAAACCTTTCCTCTGAAGAATCTGCATACATCGAACTTAAACTTCAATTGGCGAAGAACTTGCAAAAACGCCGTATTGAAAAAAGACTCACACAGACAGAAGTAGCACGTATGCTTAAATCAAGCCAATCTCGTGTAGCAAAAATGGAAGCTGGAGACCCGACTGTCTCTGTTGATTTACTCATTCGTTCTCTTTTGACTCTCGGCGCTAGACCAAAAGCTCTACTGCGATCTATCGCTCAATAATCTTTCTGTGCCAGCGCCCTAACGGTCGGGCGCTAAGCTGCGGCATGACAAAACCTCAACATGCACCCAACGAAACAAGTTTAAACACAAAACTAAATTAATAAAAACATAACCAACGAGAAACCTAAAACAAACTTAAAAAAACGAAAAACCACCACCAGCAATGCTTAACGTACTCACGCTCATTCCGTCAGCTTGAGCGCCTGGTTAGGCAGCGGCATTATTGTGACAATGTGAATTCATAAAGGTAGATAGCATCAGACGTTTGTCGGAATGCCCCGACGTGACCGCCAATTTCAACTATACCTTTAACGGGATAAATATAATAGCCATATGGTCCTTCGAATAGTGCATCTGGAAGCAGATAACTATCTAGAGCACAACCGGTTGCTATATCAACAGTGTTTATGGTAGAATAATTCGTACCGACGATGAGCTTATCTCCGACGAAGCTCATAGAGAAGATTCCATCATAAGTCGACATCTGTCTAATAAATCGTCCTGAGAAGTCAAAGAGAAGCAAATATTCCTCGAAAGCAATGACAATGAGCGAATCATATATAGCGAGAGAGTTGATTTGCTTACCATGCTGGAACGAATACTGTGAAGTTAAGTTGATTCGACGGATCAGCGTTGTGTCTTCTATATTTCGTTGGTCCACATAATAGGATCCAGCGGTCCACAAGTAACCTCCTGCAATGTCCACGGATGTTACGCCAGGTAATATGTAACTTTTCACTATCAAACCACTGACATTACAAACATTGATTGTGGAACTCTGATAACCTTCCTCACGAAAGTACCAATGATCGCCGTAGTGATCGACACCGTTGATATGAGAAGAAGCATTTGAGTTAAACCAAGTTTTATTTAGGCATCTAATTGTAGGTGCCCAAGGATTACTGCTGTCAGGTGCTGAGTCGATGATTGCCAAGTACGGAAATCTAAAAAGTGAGTCATATGAAAAGATCAGAGTATCGGATTGTGAACTGATGCGGTAATATAACAAAGTGGAGGGCACGTTGTAATTCAGGATAGTGCTATCCGTGAAGACAACTTTAAAGTCATCAGTAAATCGAAAATTGAAGCCGAGATCCTGCTTTATAACAACGTGAGATGTCATGGTGTCCGCGATAAAGTATTTGACATCTGGCGGACCCTCTACCACTTTCCAATAGCCCTGCAAACGCTGTACGCCACGGAGTGTTGGCTTTTCTGGCTCTGGGACTGGTGAGACGAGAGAGATATCTTTAGAGCAACGTAGCGCTAGTATAGCCACCAATAGAAAGAACATAAAGTGGATACGATATATTCGCAAGGATTTCATTTTAAAACTATACCGCTGCCTAACGGACCGGCGCTAAGCTGCGGCGCTGAAAACTTTCAACATGCACCCAAGGAAGTGAGTTCACACTGAAAAAGAAATTATTAAGACTAAAACCTATGCTCGCCATGTTTAATGTACTCAGCTGGCAACCGTCAGCTTGAGCGCCTGGTTAGGCGGCATTTATTATTATTATTATTTTGAAGTAGCCTTGACCGCGTCGAATCATCTAGACTGTTAAGAAACCTCTTCAATTGAACCGTATCACCTTGTTGGATTAACAATTGTTTCTTGAAAGCATAACCTTGGATGTTTGATGGATCGATTGCAATAGCTTTGTCACAATCTGCCAATGATTCGCCAGTATTAGTTTGAGCCAACATATGAGACAACGCTCTGCCTGTGTATGCAATAGCCAAAGGCTTTTTAGTGAGTTCTATGTACTTTGATAAATCCGTTTCCAGAAGTACTGGATTTTTTATTTCGCATGCCATAAAGGCTCTTTCCAGATATGCTTGTGCGTTATTAGAGTCAAGCTCAATTGCACGATTGAAATTTTTGATGGCTTGATCATATTTGAGGTTTTTCGCATCAGTCCGGCCAGCTTGGAGAAAATCGTCACTGCTACGCGAACATCCCGAAGCAATTACAACCACGAGCATTAAGAAATATTGAGAAATAAGTGTTTTGAGTCTCATAATAACCCTTTATGGTTAATAGAATGCCGCCTAACGGACCGGCGCTAAGCTGCGGCGTGACCAACTTTCAATATGCACCCAGAGAAGTGAGTTCACGCTGATAATTTTATTATTAAGAACCGAAACCTCTGCTCGTCATGCTTAACGTACCCAGCTGGCAACCGTCAGCTTGAGCGCCTGGTTAGGCGCCCGATTTTAGTGACTATATGGATTCAACAAGTTCATTAATTGAAGATGCTTTCCATACAATTCCAAGATCTGATTGATCATTGATTCTGCCACTATAGATACCAAGAAATCTTGTCATGGGTCGACTAGATACCACATGACGTTCATTTTCCAATGTCACACTACCACCGTTTCGATGAGCAATGACTACAGAACCAGATTGACCTGGCCTTGTTCTACAATCAATTAGAAACTTTGGTTGGCCTTCGAAATCAATGTCGGGTTCGGTCGCAATAAAACCGGTAGCCCAAATAGCTAACGAGCCACCTCCAGTTTTACCAAATGGAAATCCAACAACACTTACAACTTCCGCTGGTGCAATTTTGATAACTGCATGCCCAACTTGAATTAATGAATATGGAAATAATTTAACATCGTTAAGTTGAGTAAGAGGAAGTGCGACAAAATCAGCCAAGGCCCCAAGAGTTGGGTGTTCTATCCATTGTGGTGAATCATCCTTTAAAAGTAACTCGGTTCGTAATACCCATTCCTCTGGTTTGCCAAGACAATTATGAGCAATTTGTACTTTGTTGGGAATACCGCCGGATGGGGACATCGGTTGCCCTGTAATGTTATGCCGTCCAGTAGCTATGTGTCTATTGGTAATCAGGACGGGACCCTTTTTACTTATAACGATAAAACCAGTGCCAGTTCCAAGCGGCTGATCATTACATAGAAGCTGAAGTAATAGGGATCGTCTTGAATTTTCGAGTATTGCCATAATATTTTTTTATCGGGCGCCTAACGGACCGGCGCTAAGCTGCGGCGTGACCAACTTTCAATTTGCACCCAGCGAAGTGAGTTCACGCTGAAAAAGAAATTATTAAGACTAAAACCTATGCACGCCATGTAAATTGCACCCAGCTGGCAACCGTCAGCTTGAGCGCCTGGTTAGGCCGCCATATTTTTATTTACCAATTTCCCAAAGTGCCACCATATGCTCCTTGGTCATTACGAGTTCCATCGACATCGTTGTATTTAGAATCCGGGTTGCCAGCATTAATGCATGGTGATGATGTTGACAAATGGAAGTCAGTTGCTGAAACAAAGTATGGATTATTACCTGCCTGAAGAAAATTATACTTAACCATATAATGACTAGAATCGGTGTGATAAAAGGATATCCTTGGATCGCCCGATGCGTTAGTATTTGCATAGAATATGTTATTCTGAACGCTGTCAATAACTGGACTTACGAGGAGAAGACCGCCTGCGTAATTATTGGAACTATTATTATAGAAAGTATTATTGACAATGTTATTCGAAGACGAAGAGGAAAGCAATGCACCCCCGAACCCTACAGAATAATTATTGATAAAAACATTATTGATTATTATAGAGTTTGACTGATCAAGATAGAGACCGCCTCCACTGTTAGATTTATTATTTCTGAATATCGAATTATGAATCACGACATTAGCGTTTGTTACCTCTACAGCCCCATTTCTTATTGTATCATACTTGACAGTAAGATCGACATTCTCAATGATTGCAAATTGAATAATGGATTGGATCGGTGTTCCCGTAATTTGGATTCCTTTCCATGATGCATTCATTGAAGTGAATAAAACTTGACTTGTTGAATTGCCAATACAAGAAAGTTTGCCTCGAACAATTAATTGAGTTGAATCCTCGAAATATATCCGAACACCAGCTTCGATGGTAAGTACGCTGGAAGAATCTACTAGAAGTGTATTACTGGCTTTATAGGGAGAGCCACTTGCGGTTAGAATAGCATTAAGATGACCGCCGATGACAGTATATTGCACAGGAGTAGGTTCAATTGGAGATTCTTTTTTTGAACAACCAGATAGCATGACACTAAAAGCAAGCAAGACAAATAAAAAAATCTGTTTTTGCATATTGCTCCTTTTTATGGCGGCCTAACGGTTGGCGGCTAAGCTGCCGCGTGACCAACTTTCAAATTGCACTAAACGAAACAAGTTAACGCTGAAAACCAAATTTAATTTACTCAACCAAAGAGGTACTGAAAAGTTAATTATAAAAACGTCAACCCACCATTCGCAATGTAAATTGCTCCCACGCTCATCCGGTCAGCTTGAGCGCCGGGTTAGGCGGCAAAAGAAATATATTGAAATGAATGCTTTATCCGTTAAGGTTTTTAATATTCTTTCTTTCTCGTATTAATCATCGACCTAACCTTGGTAATAAGTGTATATATAATCGATAAAATTATCATAAGACCAAGGATAATTCCAAGAATTGCATTTCCTGTTAGATAATAGATGGTGAGTAATATTGCGTACGGAAATATTATTAATATCAACTTGAGCTTTTTTCGATCAGGTTGATTATGTTCAGATGTGAGTGGTGCTAAAGAATATATCTCTAATTTAAGTCTATCTACATTTTCAACATCGTTGGGAATAAAGATTGACGCAGATATATCTGAAGACCTTACTTCAATTCCTTTACCTTCCACTTCAATTAATTGGCTTACATCAGATCGTAGAATTGTCTTTGTTGGTTTACCTATTTGTTCTTGAACAATTAATGTCTCGTTAATCGTAAATTGAAGAGATTGGACTTGTCTAAGTATATTCCAGCTTGCAAAAAGAACGCTTACAATAATGACGGACAATAAGATTAAAATAGGTTCGATAAATTCTAAAGAGAAGATAGTGTGTTCATGTTGGTAAAGTAATGCAAACGTTGGTATTAAGAGAATGATGACTAATGGAAATACGATAAGGAGCAAAAGACGATAATACTCCATCCTTACTCGTTTTTTCCCATTATCTGATAAATTATAAACAGACATCTTCTCTCCTTTTGCCGCCTAACGGACTGGCGCTAAGCTGCGGCGCTGATAATTTTCAACATGCACCCAGCGAAGTGAGTTCATGCTGAAAAAGAAATTATTAAGACTAAAACCTATGCTCGCCATGTTTAACGTACCCAGCTGGCAACCGTCAGCTTGAGCGCCTGGTTAGGCAGCCCCATTACTCTTCAGTGAAATAATCAGAATCGATCCGTTTAATTTCGTAATTGGCTACCGGTGTAACACCAAGGTTATGATCGATCATAAACTGAGCAAACTGTTGACCGTCGATTAAAACAATTTTGCTTTCAATCTTGGCAACATATTCTTGCGCCTCTTTGGAAAACTCAGAGGTGGTGATGAAAATACCTTTTCTTGCGCGTTGGCCCTGCAGCGCACCAGCAAACTTTTGAATTTCGGGACGACTGACAGTACCTTCCCAGCGTTTGGCTTGAATATAAATAATATCAAGTCCAAGTCGATCTTCTTTGATGATTCCATCAATGCCCTCATCACCTGACTTGCCGACAGCCTTGCCTGCGTCCTTGAGAGTGCCACCATATCCCATTGCGACAAGCAATTGAACTACCATTCTCTCGAATTGGCGAGGTTGGCAAGATTTAATTTGCTGGAGAATATCGCTGGCAAGATTTTGACGCAAACTGAGGAATGCGCTTTCGAGAACTTCTTCGGGTGTATCGTTGGTGGTTGGTAATTCCACTTCTGTTTTTTCATGACGAAGCGATTTGAATTCCTTAAATTCTGCAAATTGATCAAGAAACTCGGCATCAATTCGTTTGGGATTAGAAGCCAATACTTCTTTGCCTCGTTTAGAAATAATGAAGAAAGAACGGCGAGGAGCTTCGAGGAGCATAGCCTTCTTCATATAAGTTCGCGCCCAACCAACTCGATTATGAAAAACAGTTTGCTGGCCACTTGGAAGAAGCGCTTCTCGTTCATCAGTTCTTAATCCGAATACATCAGATAATTTATCGACGGTCTCTCGGAGTGTATGCTCTTTTCCATCTCCGGCAAATTGCAGAAGAGGAAGCATGATTGTTTGATAATCTGGTATAGCCATAATGTTTGTCCATATTAAGTTTGGGGCTGCCTAACGGATTGGCGCTAAGCTGCGGCGCTGAAAAGTTTCAACATGCACCCAACGAAGTGAGTTCACGCTGGTAAAGAAATTATTAAGACTAAAACCTATGCACGGCATGCTTAACGTACCCAGCTGGCAACCGTCAGCTTGAGTGCCTGGTTAGCCCGCAACTATTATGGAAATATACTTTGTAATATAGTAATTGCCTGTTGTGCCCTTGAAACTTGGCGCGCAGGATCACCTTGGACATTAAAATCCGCATCAATTAGATGATGATGTAAATGCCTAATTCTAGAAAAATAGTTACGTATTTCTGTCATACGTAGTTCGGCATGATGGTCCCACTTTCTCACTAAATGTAAGAGATGAATATCTCCATGCTGATCAAAAGGATGATTTGTTAAAATATCATAACTATTATTTTTTCTCTCACGAGATGGACAAAAAGCGCCAAACAAATGATAAGGTTGATGTGGAGCGAACTTGATGCGTTCTTTCCATTCACTAATATATGTATCCTTTGAATAATCATCGTTGGATCTTGTCTCTACAGTAAATACAGCGTTGTTTACATTTGGAATTGGATAAACACGACCCCATTTGAAATACGATCGCGCAAAAATGTCTTTTATAATTGTTGTTTTACCCCAATTACTAAATCCAGAAATTAAAATGATAGCCATATATTTCTCCTTTTTTAGTTGCGGGCTAACGGATGGCGGCTAAGCTGCCGCGTGACCAACTTTCAAAATACACAAAACGAAAAAGTTCATTCTGATAATTTTATTATTAAGAACCTGAACCTCTGCCAGCCATGCTTAACGTACAAGCCCGCCGAAGTTTGCTTTATAACGTAGGCGGGCGACGCTCATACGGTCAGCTTGAGCCGCTGGTTAGGCGGCACAAGATTTAGAAGGAATATTTTATGCCAAAAGTAACTCGGTTTAAACTAAATTGCCAACCATGAGAATCACTACTTTGTTGACTAAGACGCGATGAAGTAAAGCGGTTATATGTAAAATAGGAATAACTATAATTCGACTCATAGTTCTGCCATACATAACTACCAAGCAGACTATATTCTGCTATCAATTGAAGACTTGAATTGAGAGGGACTAGAACCTGGCAACACACTAATAAGCCTGCACCATAGTTCTTATTGAAATAATTATTCGAAGATTCGTCTCGGATAGAGTCATGAAAAGCAGTACCAGACGAAGTCGATCGACTATAATAATATGTGAACGCAGGTCCGATACCCAAATTTATTTGTAATTGAGACGACTTATTCAATGAAAAGATATACAAGGCAGAGATTACAGCGTTATAATAGTTATTCGTACTTGATGAAGAATATGTTTCATCAATCGTATCAGGAGAACTTCCTGAATTCAAGGAGTGATATTTTTCATTGCTTGGGCTCGACTCGCTATAATTCCAAAAAAGACTAAAGCCTATCCGGAGAGAAGATGAACTCGACATATTGAAATAGTAATAAATTGCTGTTTCGTTAATAAAATTAAATTGAAGCGCATTGGATGTAATAAAAGACTTGTTCGTAAGAGAATCAGATTGTTGAGCTGCTGATGATAAATAAAAGAACGAAATACATAATAACAGCATCCCTAGTAGTTTCATGATATTATCCTTTGTAATGTTTTTTTTGTGCGGCCTAACGGACCGCAACTAAGCTGCCACGCTGAAAACTTTCAATATTTTGAAAACGAAACAAGTTCATGTAGAAAAGTTTATTATTAAACACTATACCTCTGCTCGCCATGCTTAACGTACTACGCTCATTTGGTCAGCTTGAGTTGCTGGTTAGGTGGCAACTGTTATAAAATAAAAGAAACAATAATTCTATATAAAAAATAGAGAATTACCAAACCCACGAAGATGCGTTGAATTGGGCTTAAGGCTTTCTTGGGCATGGGTTGTGGTTTACTCTTGAAAATAGAAATTCCCTGCATGATAAAAATATATAGGAACGAAGCGACAAAAACATAAAATGAAGCTTTAATTCTAAATATGAATGCACCAATTGCAGAAAGGCCTGAGATGGCGATAATAGTTACCATTATCCACAACTGACTTTTATCGGATGGAGTTGCGGGAAGAATTGGGTGCCAGGTGTGGAGTTCATCTCGAACAGCCTGATACTTCGTTAGATTCTTTGGGATAAAAATCTTACTGTCGGAGTTATCGGAAGCAACTGTAAGTCCCCCTTCAAAGTCCTCTGAGATTGACGTGATTGAGATGCGGGCAATTGTAGTCGGTAACTTACCAGGTCGAGTTAATGTAAGCTCGTCATTGTCTATGGTAATTTGAATCCGTGGACGGATAAATATTCCTAGCGTAATTCCGATTAAAATGATGAACGTGAGAAATCCAAGGAACAAAAGAAAATATTCTTGCACCATAGCATACATCATTGCAAGCGGACCAATTGCAACAAGAGCGACAAGTGGTATAACAAAGGAGAGACTCCGTTTTATGTCTGGCCAATTCATTTTGGGATAATTATACGTTGGCATATTTTCACCTGTTGCCGCCTAACGGATCGGCGCTAAGCTGCGGCGCTGAAAACTTTCAACATGCACCCAACGAAGTGAGTTCACGCTGAAAAAGAAATTATTAAGACTAATACCTATGCTCGCCATGTTTAACGTACTCAGCTGGCAACCGTCAGCTTGAGCGCCTGGTTAGGCCGCATTCATTGATTTGAAGAATATTTTATCTCGAGATGTTTTTTCTGACACTCATTCCAATCATTAAAGCCTACCCAACCGAACAATATCACTAACGGGAGAACAATAAAAATAATCGAATAAAGAATATGAACTTTCTGTGATAGTATGAACGCCAAGCATACTGAAATTGGTAATCCATAGAGTAAACTAAACTTTGTTGTATAAAGGAACCTCTTGTTATTGTATCTACTAATATTTTGTATTCTCTTTTTCATACTTATTTCTAAATATACAAACAAAAGAATGACTACAAGAAAAACAAGAACAATGCCAATATATGCTAAGCTTTTAGGTTGGGGATCGATAAACCATCTAAAGAATATTGGAAGAATGAATATGAGTGGCAGATATTTTTGATTGTTTTCCATTTGTCCTCTCCTCTTTTTATGAATGCGGCCTAACGGACGGGCGCTAAGCTGCGGCGCTGATAATTTTCAATATACACAAAACGAAACAAGTTCATGCGACAAACCAAATTAATTTGTACTCAACCAACGAGGCACTAAAATGTTAATAATAAAAACTTAAATCCACCATTAGCCATGCTTAACGTCCATACGCTCATTCCGTCAGCTTGAGCGCCTGGTTAGCGGGCGTGTTATTTTAGTAAAACCATTTTCATGGCTTTTGAGACACCGTTTACATTTAGGACACATAAATAAATACCAGCAGATTGATTGGATGCATTCCATTGCACAGCATGATCACCGGTCTTAATATTACCGTCATAAACTGTAGACACCAATCTACCGAGAACGTCGTAGATACGAATCGATACTCTCGCTTCTTTAGCAATCTGAAATGGAATTATGGTTTGTGGATTAAATGGATTAGGATAATTTTGAGAAAGAATGAAATCTTTTGGTAAAGATGATAATAAAGAAGCATTTACGGATGTTAATACAAAGCTTTTAAGTGTATGGTTTGTCGTATGACCTACTAATACTTGCTCATTGGAAGAAGTAGAAATATTAGTTAATCCAACAGATTTTCTAAATGTTGCATTTTTTATGTTGCATCGAAAAGGTACGGTTCTACTCATAGAAGTGTCTATACTGATAAAAGTAACTGTATCAAAATCGGAAAACGCAGAAGGATAATAGCGATAGAATCCCATTGAATCATTAGGCCCTGATATAAAAGGGAAAACAGAATTCCAAAAGTTCGATATATTCCCAATCCGTATGAGTTTGTGATTGCCACTATTATATTCAACAATTTGAAATAAAGTCGTATCGTTAATAAAAGAAGTATCGTGATTTTGAGGAGGAAAGGTAAAGTGGCTGTCTCGAATAAGATCTCGTATCTCCTGAAATCCCCATACAATTGAGTCAGTAGAAACTGATTTTGATAGAATTGTATAAATAGCAATGCCATTATCAGTTATTATCCAATCCGATGGTGTATCAGTGATTGTTAAGTAATTATACGTCCATTGGTTACCAATATAGAGAGGAAAATAATCATTAGAAGTCGATTGTCCCTTGGTAACTGAAACAACTGATAACAAAACAACAGATAATATAAATTGTCTAAATATCATGATATTCTTAATTATGAAACGATAACTTTTTAGTAAACTCTCAACACGCCCGCTAACGGACCGGCGCTAAGCTGCGGTGCTGAAAAGTTTTAACATGCACCCAACGAAATGAGTTCATGCTGATAAAGAAATTATTAAGAACAAAACCTATGCTCGCCATGCTTAACGTACCCAGCTGGCAACCGTCAGCTTGAGCGCCTGGTTAGCCAGCAATTGTCAAATATATTTTTGCTCAATCAAATG